>CAZYBX010000103.1:0-5696 GCA_964645565.1 uncultured Planctomycetia bacterium
TTGTACTCCGATATAAAACGGGCCTGCCTCGCCATAGGCAGCTCCGGCACTTCTGTTCTTGAGGCCTCTATCAGCTCATTATCTATGACAAAAGGGACGAGGTCCGGCTCCGGGAAGTAGCGGTAGTCGTGCGCCTCCTCTTTGCCCCTCATCGAAAACGTGGCCCCCTTTTCCTCGTCCCAGAGGCGGGTCTCCTGCGAGACCTTCCCGCCGTCCATCAAAAGCGAAGCCTGCCTTTTCACTTCGTATGCCAGCGCGTTTCTCACTCCTTTAAAAGAATTCATGTTCTTGAGTTCGGTTTTTGTTCCCAAACCATTTGATCCCGCCCCCCTTAGGGATATGTTCGCGTCGCAGCGCAGGCTTCCTTCCTCCATATTGCAGTCCGATACGCTCAGGTATCTCAACAAAGCTTTAAGAGACGTAAGATAACCGTAAGCTTCTTCGGGAGAGGAGATGTCGGGCTCAGATACGATCTCCAGCAGCGGCGTCCCGGACCTGTTGTAGTCCACGAGGCTGTATCCGCTCTTATGGAACAGCTTGCCGGCATCCTCTTCCAGGTGCGCCCTTCTGATCCTTATCTTTTTCGCGCGGGCATCTATCCGTATGTCGAGACGGCCTTCCATCGCCAGGGGTCTGTCATATTGCGAGATCTGGAAGTTCTTGGGCAGGTCCGGGTAGTAATAGTTCTTTCTGTCGAATTTCATCTTATCCGCTATCCTGCAGTCCAGCGCGAGAGCCGCTTTTATCGCGTACCTGACGGCTTCTTTGTTTACAACTGGTAGCGCCCCGGGAAGCCCCAGGCATACGGGGCACGTCTGTGTATTGGGGCTGCCCCCGAATTCATTTTTGCATGAGCAGAACAGTTTCGTCTTCGTGGATAACTGCAGGTGCACTTCCAGGCCTATATTTGTCTCGTAGTCCATATCTCTCTTACCGCACATCGGGTTTCATTCTGTGAAAATCAGTGTTCCGCTCAAACGCGTGCGCCGCCTTGAAGATATTGTCCTCGCGGAAGGCCTGCGCGAGTATCTGAAGGCCTATCGGAAGGCCGCCCGCCGTAAATCCGCACGGTATAGAAATAGCCGGTATGCCTGCGAGGTTTGCGGGTATGGTATAGACATCGGAGAGGTACATGCTCAGAAGATCGTTCAGCCGTTCGCCTATCCTGAAAGCCGCCGTGGGAGAAGTGGGCGTTAAAATAAAATCACAACCCTTGAAGGCCCTGTCGAAATCTTCCTTGATCCTGGTCCTTACCTTTGAGGCTTTTAGATAATACGCGTCATAATAACCGCTGCTCAACACGTATGTCCCCAGCATTATGCGCCTCTTGGCCTCGTCGCCGAAACCTTGGGACCTGGTGGAAGAATAAAGCTCAGGGATATCCTTATGAGATTCTCCTCTGAACCCGTATTGCACACCGTCGAACCTGGCGAGGTTTGAGCTGGCCTCCGCGGGCGCGATTATATAGTACGTGCTGACAGCGTATTTGGTATGAGGCAGGCTTATTTCCTCTATCTTGACGCCAAGCCCTTTAAAGACATCTATAGCCTCTTTGACCGCCTTCGCGACCTCCGGATCCAGCCCCTCTACAAAATATTCTTTAGGGACACCGGCTGTCATACCCTTTACGTCAAAGCCCAGAAATCCCGTATAATCCGGCACGGGCAGATCCGCGGAGGTGGAATCCTTTTCATCGTGTCCGGCGATGACCTTAAGTAAAAGAGCGCAGTCGGCGACATCTTTCGTGATCGGACCTATCTGGTCGAGGCTTGAGGCAAAGGCGATCAGGCCGTACCGGGAGACCCTGCCATATGTAGGCTTCATGCCCACTACACCGCAGAGAGCGGCGGGCTGCCTGATTGAGCCTCCGGTATCGGAGCCGAGAGCCATGACGGTCTCATCGGAGGCTACCGCTGCGGCGGAGCCTCCGCTTGACCCGCCGGGTATCCTCTCCGTGTCCCACGGATTCCTTGTAGCGCCGTAGCATGAAGTCTCGCATGAAGAACCGAAGGCAAACTCATCCATATTCAGTTTGCCTATGATGATAGCGCCTTCCTCCTCAAGCTTTTCCGCGACGGTCGCGGAATATGGCGGCTTAAAACCCTTGAGTATCCTGGATGAACATGTGGTCGATGCGCCCGCTTCGCACAGATTGTCTTTCAGCGCCACCGGTATGCCCGCCAGCGAGCCTTTTTTACCTTCACCGGATCTTCTCAGAAGATCCTTACTGTCGACCCTTGCTACGAACGCCTTTATTTTTTTATCTACGGCATCTATCCTTTTTAAGGTATCCTCCATTATGTACCTTGGGCATACCTTACCCTCTTTCATCATCTTTATCAGGCTGTGCGCGGTCTCCCGGTTTAATCCCACTTTAAGATCCCTCTATGATCCTCGGTACCTTGAACAGTCCTTCTTCCTGAGACGGAGCGTTCCTTAAGACATCGTCTCTCTCCAGAGAGGGCCCTATCTTGTCTTTTCGGAATACGTTCCGTATGGGGAGTGCGTGGGTGGTGGGTTCGACGTCCGAGGTATCCACCTCCCTGAGCTGCGCGATGTAGTCTAATATCAGGGCCAATTGCGGAGCGAAAAAATCCAGCTCCTTGTCGGTCAATTTCAGGCGGGCGAGTTTAGCTATTTTTTTCACGTCTTCTTTTTTTATACTCATATAATTGGTTTTATGACATTACTACTGACTGCTTACTATTAGGGTTAAATTACCATATTTGTTTGAAAATGTCAACTTTTCAAAGCTTCGGCAATGCCTGCAAAATCCGACAGGCGTAAGGCCTCGGCCCGGACTTCACGCGGTATGCCTGCCGCGTCCAGCGCTTTTTCGATACGCTCTCTTGAAAGGTCCCTGCGCTTCTGCAGCAGCAGCGCGTTGACAAGCGTCTTCCTGCGCTTGGAGAACCCTGCCCTTATAAGTTCGAAAAGTTCGCTTTTGTCGGAAACGGCCACGGGGGGAACCTTACGCATCTTAAGGGAGATTACCGTCGAATCCACCTTCGGCGGCGGATAAAATGAGTTTCTGCTGATATTGAAGAGCCTTTTGATCTCCGCGTGGTATTCGGCGTATAAGGTCAGGGATCCGTACGCCTTGGTTCGGGGTTCTGCCAGCAGCCTGTCGGCGACCTCCTTCTGCAACGTCAATATAGCTGAGCCGATATGTTCGCTGTGGGCGAAAAGCTTCAGGATCACCGGGGTGCTGATATAATACGGTAGATTCGAGACGACGGTCGCGGTCATGTCCTTAGGAAGGAATCCTTTTATGTCTAACTTCAGAAAATCTTCGTGCACCAGTATTATATTCGAACGGCCATGGGTAAGACCGGAAAGGATCGAATACAATTTCTTATCGAATTCCACCGCGATGATCTTCTTGGCGAGAGAAGCGAAATCGAATGTCAGCTGTCCGAGGCCGGAACCGATCTCGAGAAGCGTGTCATCCCTGCCGACGCCGGCCGCTTCCACTATCTTATTCTTGATATTGCCGTCTATTAAGAAATTCTGCCCCAGCCTTTTTTGCGGCGAAAAGCCGTGTTCCTTCTCGAGGGCCCTGATCTCTTTCCTGCTAAGCATGCTTTTTCCGGTTGTTGGCCATCAGGACCGCCAGCTTTATAGCTTCCTCCATAGACCCCGGATCCGCTTTATTCTCTCCCGCGATATCGAAGGCGGTGCCGTGGTCCGGCGACGTCCTTATGAACCCAAGGCCGAGAGTCACATTTACGCCCGTATCCCGTGCTATCATCTTGAGAGGGATCAGGCCTTGGTCGTGATAAAGGCAGACTACGGCATCAAACCTGCCTTTGTAGGCGGAGTAAAAAATAGCGTCGGCGGGATAGGGACCCGTTACCCCCTTATTTCTGAATCCTCTTACGGCGGGTATGATGATTTCGGCTTCTTCCCTGCCGAATATGCCGCCTTCTCCCGCGTGAGGGTTAAGGCCGCAGACGCCTATTCTGGGCTTCCGGACGCCAAAATCCCTCTTAAGCGACCTCAACGTGATATCGATAGTTTCCGCTATATCCCCGGTCTTCAGGCGCGATGCGACCTCCCTGAAAGGTACATGTCTGGTGACCAGGCTCACCCTGAGCGGTCCGCCCACAAGCATCATCACTGCCTTTGCCGCCTTGGAAGAAGATTCGAAAAACTCCGTGTGGCCGGGAAATCCGAAACCGGATTTTTTTGCGGAGGATTTATTGATGGGTGCGGTGACTATGCATTCGGCGGCGCCCGACCGGATAAGGTCCAGTCCTTTTTTGAGGTATTCTATCGAAGCCTTTCCGTAGCCTGCGTTCTCTTTACCGAAATACAGCCCCTCAGGGGGCAGATTATGCATATCGAGCAGGGCCACTTCGCCCCTGACTACCGATGCCAGGGGCATCCCTAACGTAGAGGCGGTCTTCCGGAGGGCTTTTAAGTCCCCTATGATTATATATTTTGCCAGCCTCCTGATGCGCCGTTTATAAAGGGATTTTAAAGTGACTTCAGGGCCTATCCCCGAAGGGTCGCCCATGGTGACCGCTACAACCGTCTTACTTGACGGAGATATAGGCATTTCTTCTCAATTCCTTCAGCCATTCTTTTAACGAATTGCCGATCCTGTCTCTGTATATCAAATCATCGATCTCGTCTTTAACGGACTGAAAGTCGGCGGTCTCGGCGGGAAGGATTTCGACGGCCTTGAATATGTGATAACCAAGAGGCGATTCTACGATACCCGAGGTCTCTCCTTCGGCGAGCGCGAATATGGCATCGTCGATCTCCTTCATCATCTGGCCTTTCTCCACCAGCCCCAGAGCGCCCCCTTCATCCGCATGGGGACCTTCGGAATATTCCTTTGCCAGTTCCGCGAAGTCCTGCCCTTCCTCCAGAAGCTTTTTTATATTTTCCATGAGAAACCGGGCTTCCTCTTCCGTCCTTCCCCGCTTGTCTTTTTTTACCAATATGCTCATCGCCCTTACCTTGGCCGGTTTTGTGTAATCGCCCATATGCGCCTCATAGTATTCCCTGGCCTCTATGGGAGTGATCATGATCTTCACGCCCACAGTCTTCCGTATAAGCTGCTGCTTCATTAAGTCGTTCCTTATCCTGTCGCGCAGTTCGCTCAAAGAAATATTCTGTTCGGCCAGCTTGCCCCTGAACTCCTCTTCAGTCTCGAAGCTGTTCTTTATGGTCTCCAGCTTGGCTTCTATGTCCTTGTCCTCGACCGAGATACCCTGCCTTTTAGCTTCCGACAGGACCAGCTTATCCTCTATCAGCTCATCTATGACCTCGTCCTCGGCTTCGAGCATCTTACGCTCCAGCCCTCTGCCGGTATATTCTTTTTTATACTGTTCCAAGTAGGGCATGAGATATGCGGCGACCTCGCGCTGTGTTATTACTTCGTCGTTTACGACAGCCACTATCTTATCTATGACTGCGGCTAAAGACCGCGGCGCGACCGCGGTCAGCGCCGCCAAGACCGTTAAAACCGCTAAAAAGCGTGTCTGTCTCATGCCCCCGGTTACCCCTCGCTATTATTCGGCCTGCGGCCCAGCTTCTTTATTTTCTCCCTGCGCCTTTATCAACCCTTCTTCTATTGCTATGCTGGCTTTTTCCTTTAATCCGCTCATCATGCTTTCGAATAACTCTCTTTTTCTCTCCCTGTCGAGCTCCTTCCTTATGACTTCCTTGACGTCATCGAAGCTCTG
>CAZYBX010000104.1:0-5687 GCA_964645565.1 uncultured Planctomycetia bacterium
CCATAAAGGAAGGGGCTACGCTCTCTTCCGCTATAAGCCATTATCCTAAAGTTTTTTCTCCTCTCTATGTCGCTATGATCCGAACGGGGGAAAGTTCCGGTTCTCTTTCCGAATCTCTTTATAGGATAGCCGAGCATCGGGCGAAACAGGACGAGATGTTTTCCCGTTTTCGTATGGCATTGGCCTATCCTATACTTATGTTGATGGTGGGGGTGGCAACGGTAATTTTTATGCTTACGTTTGTAATGCCGCGCCTTATGGGGATATTTACGAATATGGGGCAGGATCTGCCTTTGCCGACTCAGGTCTTGATATGCATCAGCCAAAATCTGCGCCAATGGTGGTTTTGGATAATCCTGGTCCTGGCGCTCATAGTCTTGATTATGAAGCGGGTCGCGAATACAGAGGCCGGAAGGTTATCCTTCAGCGCGTTTAGACTGCACTTTCCTGTTTTCGGAAGGCTTATGCTTAAGGCGGAGCTCGCCCGCTTCAACCGTACACTGGAGATGCTCATAAAAAACGGCATTCCGATACTAAGGGCGCTGGATATAGCTATCCCCGTGCTGGAAAACGAGGTTATAAAGAATAAGCTGAAAGAAAGCTATAAAGACCTGGAGCAGGGGGGCTCTCTCGGCAGAAGCCTTAAAAGTTCTAAATTATTCCCGCTATTTATGAGTAATCTCATAATCGTGGGCGAGGAATCAGGCAGGCTTGAGGAGGTTTTGGCGGAGGTGGCCGGTAGTTATGAGCGCGATACCGATGAGGCTATAAGGATAGTAAGCACCCTTTTAGAACCGGTGATGATTTTAGCGATGGGCCTTGTCATCGGCTTTATCGTAGTGGCGATGTTATTGCCTGTGTTTGAGATCAATATAATGGTGAGGTGAGAGCAGCAAGTCATAAGTTATGACGCAGACAAGGCGGTAGAATGAAAAAAATATTCCTTTATTTTATTATCTCGGCTTTATTATGGCAGGGGATAGCGGTTGCCGACGACATGAAAGAGATGGGAAGCCAACATTTCATCTGCCACTTTGCCGGGGATGAGGCATTCGCAAAGGATGTGCTGGATAAGGCCGAAGGTTATTACAAGGATATAGCGTTAGGCATAGGCTACCCCAGGTATTCGGACTTCTGGACGTATGATAACAGGGTGGAGATCTATATCTATGCCGACAAAGCAACTTTCGCCGAAGTGACCGGCCAGCCGGAATGGTCGTGTGGTATGGCGGATTTTTCGAAGAGAGAGATAGTGGGGTACCTTTGGAGCGAGGAGTTCTTAGATTCCGTACTTCCGCACGAAATGGCGCATTTAATATTCAGGGATTTTGTGGGATTCACGGGAAAGATACCGCTCTGGCTCGATGAAGGTGTCGCCCAGTGGGCGGAAGCGGCCAGGAGAGATAAGATGAAAGCTATGGTTAAAGAGCTTTATGAAGAAGATAAACTGCTTTCATTGGAAGACCTGACGAAGCTGGACATCAGGAAATTTAAGACGATGGACAGGGTTTACATACGCGCCACCCGCGACAAGGAAGGCAGGCAAGTGGCCTTGTTCTTAAGCACCGACGCGCTGGTCGGCGACTATTATTTGGTATCGGTTTCTTTAATAAATTTTTTGATAGATAGGTACGGGTCGGACAGATTCGCTCATTTTTGCCGCGGATTGCGGGACGGGAAAACAGTGGGCGGCGCGTTAAAATTTGCTTATTCCCCGAGCATAACAGATATCGATGACCTGGAGACTAAATGGAGGCAGTATCTGGCGGAAGAGTAAGGAGGACGAATGATATGAATATACGGACTAAAAATATCGCAAGGTCGCAAATACCGGGTTTTACGCTCATAGAGCTTATGCTTGTGGTCATAATCATAGGCGCGTTGGTGGCTATGGTCATGCCGAGGCTCACCGGACGGGGCGAGCAGGCGCGCGTTGCGGCGGCACAGGCGGATATCCAGGCCAATATCGCTACGGGCCTGAAGCTATACGAATTGGACAACGGAAATTTCCCGCCTACGGAAGAGGGCCTGAATGCCCTGATAACCAAAACCGGCTCGGCGGTTAACTGGAACGGGCCTTATTTAGAAAAGAAACCGATCGATCCCTGGGGCAGGGCATACCTATATAAGTCTCCCGGCCAGCATAGGACAGATTACGATCTGTATTCCCTGGGGAAAGACGGCATAGAGAGCGAAGACGACGTTAAAAATTGGGACTGATCTCGTATAACATATGCCGCGACATACGATGCACGATATACGATGCGCGAAAAGGGCTTTTACGCTTGTGGAGATAATGGTCACAGCCGCGGTTTTATCATTGGCGGCTGTATTGATATATGAGACTTTTTTTATCATGGCGGATGTTTTTAATTATTACTACGATTATTTAGATGCCGCCCCATGGGCGGATGAAAAGATCTGGCAGGTCCAGGATTATATACGGAATTTCGGTCCCGACGCGGTCATTTCCACCGAGGGAAATATGACCAGCAACGGCAAGCGTTATGACTGGTATCTATCGTATGGCCTGGCAGACGCAACCGAGAAACTCCAGTTATACGATATAGAGTTGACCCTTTTTTTACAGCGAGGTTCAGCAAGAGAGAGGTTATTAAGAAGCGCATACGCGTTATATGAATATGAAGAGGAATAACCCAGGTTTGCGGTTTGCGGTTTGCGGGCTGCGGTTGAAAGACAAAGGGCGCCGTACGCCGGATAAGGCCCTCACCTTTGTGGAACTGCTTATTGTTACGGCACTCTTAGCCATGATCTCATTGGCGGTATATGCGGTCTTCAACAGCGGCATAAAGATATGGCAAAGGGTAAATCGCTCGGTACCGGGAGAAGACGTCAATATATTTTTCGATAAATTCAGGACCGACATAAAAAATAGTTTCGCTTTTAAGGGCATCGATTTTTCGGGTGAAGAAGATAGGCTTGAGTTCCCCACTATAGTAGACAGTCCCAGGTTGAAAAAGAGGACAGTGGGTCAGGTAATCTATTCCTATGATTCCAGAGAAAAAATACTGGCCAGAGAAGAAAGGGACATCGCCCATATTTACGGCGAAGAGAAGGGCCCCGTTACGCAAGCGCTGAAATATGTGGAGTCTTTAACGTTCCTGTACCGGCGTTACGATGAAAATGAAAAAGTATATATATGGGAAGAAAAATGGAAGAGAGGCCGATTGCCTGTCGCATTGAGAATAAGATTGGAATTTAA
Organism: uncultured Planctomycetia bacterium; assembly: GCA_964645565.1. Taxonomy (GTDB): domain Bacteria; phylum Omnitrophota; class Gorgyraeia; order JAHIPI01; family JAHIPI01; genus BS750m-G14. The sequence continues at coordinate 3,224 of CAZYBX010000104.1, forward strand.
TGATGGCACCGAGGTCAATAAGATTACAAGAACAATCGATCTGCCTTCCTCAGGCTCATTATGACGGGAGTATCTTGATCATCGCCCTGTGGTCCGTCTGCCTTCTGGTTTCATTCGCCGTCATTCTGGGCTATGGAGTAAGGCAGAAGGCTGCTTTGGTGTCGCGGCTTGACGTAAGAAGCAGTCTGCGATTGATCGCCGAGGCCGGCGTGAAAAGGGCGATAATAGAACTGGGAAAAAAAAGCGAATACGAAGAAGACGCCGATAGCGGATCCGCGGATTACGACGCCTTGGATTCCAGCTGGAGCGATAATATCATCGCGTTCAAGGGGGTGAGAGTCGGGAACGGATATTATAATGTCTCTTATGATTTTTTCAATGAGAAATCCGGGGCCATGGAGACCCGGTACGGCCTGACTGACGAAGAGAGCAAGATAAATATAAACAAGGCCGGCCAGCCTCTCCTGAGGCGTCTTTTTAAAATAACGCTCGGTTTTAACGATACGGAAGCCCAGGAATTGGCGGCCGTCATCGTAGATTGGCGGGACGGCGACAGCTCTTTGTCGATACCCTTGGGGAGCGCCGAGGATTTTGATTATCACGGCCTGCAATATCCTTACGACGCAAAGGACGCGGATTTCGAGGTTTTGGATGAGCTCCTTCTGGTCAAGGGAATGGATGAGGATATCTTTGAAAAGCTAAAGGAATATATTACGATATACGGAGACGGCAAGATCAACATCAATACCGCTTCAAGCGTCATCCTTCTATCCCTGGGATTGGAACCGGTAACCGTAGATAAGATTATAGCCTTTCGCTACGGCGAGGATAATATATTAGGCACGGATGACGATAATGTCTTTATGAGGCATTCCGATATAGTCCCCATGCTCAGCCAGTTTCGCCCTCTGAGCGTTTCGGAGCTGACTCAGCTTACCGGGATCGCAAGTCAGCATCTCGTTGTCAAGTCCGAGAATTTTAAAATAAGAAGTACCGCCGAGTCGGCAAATAGAAAGTATACGGCCGAAACAGTCTGCGTAGCCGATAGAAAAGGGCAAATTTTATATTGGAGTGAATTGTAAGAAGGGTAAACAATGGATTTTTTTGGCAAGTTCGCCAACCGGGAATTAATAGGAATAGATATCAGCGGCGAGCATTTAAGGCTTGCGCATATCAGGGTCTCTCCCAACAGAAAAGAGGTGCTCGGCCTTTTAAAGTTCGATATAGGGGGCAAGCCCCCGGATGAGGTCGCCAAGGTCATAAAGGCGTCTTTCGACGAACTGAAGCCGAAAAATTTTCAGGTCATAAGCGTTATACCTCCTCACCAGGTTATTACAAAGAATATAGAGATACCTTCCGTCAAGCTCCGTGAGATAGAAGATATCATAGACCTGCAGGCCGGCAGGCACACGCCTTTTTCGCGCGAAGAAATAATAGTCGACTATCTTGTTATAGGCACTTATAAGCACAGCTATACGAAAATTTTATTGGTAATTGTGGCGCGCAATGTGATAAAGAGGCAGTTTGAGATACTCAGCAAAGCCGGCGTCAGGCTGGAGAAAGTGGCCCTTTTATCGGAGGGCCTTGCGTGGTTCGTCGCGAGGGTATTGAAATTGGAAACCGAGAATTCTCCGGCGATCATATTACATATCGATGAAGATTCTTCGAATTTTACCGTATCCTTCAGAAATAAACCGATTTTTGTAAGGAATATCCCCATAGGCGCGCAGCATATAGCAAAAGAGGACGCGCAGGACCCTAAGCCGAAGTTTGTCGAGGAAATAAAGAGGTCTCTGGAATCATATCAGGGCGAGGACATCGAAAAGAGCCCTAATATGCTTATACTGACGGGCGCCATAGACGGATTAAACCAGCTGGAGGATGTTTTAAACGATAACCTGCATATACCGTCCAGGCCGGTGAGCTATTATCAAAATCTGGCGCTTTCGAAAAAGGCCCTGGAGGCCGCCTCTGCCTCGAAGCGGCATTCTTTTTTAAACGTAATCGCGCCCGCCTTCGCCTGCGAAGAGCTGAAAGTAGACCTTGTCCCCGAAGAGATAAAATTAAGAAAGGCGCTTGAAGAAAGGGCGATGGAATTGATCAAGACAGGGGTATTCCTCCTTTCGCTCTTTATCCTGATCTTTTCCGTATTGATGAGCAAGATTTATTTCAAGAGCGCTTGCCTGGACGACTTAAAAGCGAAATATCAATCGACACATCAGGAAGCGCAGGTATTGGAAGATAGCTTCACAAAGGTAGGCATGATAAGAAATTATCTGACTCATCGCGGCTATTCTTTGGAAGTATTATCCGAATTATACGGGATCGCGCCGTGGGAATTAAAGCTCAGCGATATACGCTTTGACAGTCAAGATAAAATGACCATAAAGGGCACGGCGGAATCCATGTCGGTGGTCTTCTCCTTTGTCGAGAATCTGGAACAATCAAAATACTTCAAAGACGT
>CAZYBX010000105.1:0-5679 GCA_964645565.1 uncultured Planctomycetia bacterium
CTTCGGCCGACGCTATCTGATGTTCCAACAGGTTTATATCCTTATAAAGCGCTATCACCCTCTCCTGGACGCTGTTGAATTCCGCCGCGACGCCGGGCTGGTTTATCAGGTCAGCCGTCCAGTTGACCGCGGACTGGACGCCCAGAGTGCCGAATATCGCGATTGACGGGCCCCAGAATATAAGGGTTGTCAGCTTCTCGCCGAGCCATTTCGATACGTCTTCCGGTATTTTGAACTTCTCGAACATGCCGGTGAGCGCCTCATTGGCTTTGGTTCTTAAGCCGGTACTGTATATATAAGGGGCGAACATCATCGAGTTCATCAGGGTAAAGAGCAGGCCTGACGCCGCGACAGTCGAGATATTCATGTCCACCCTGCCCGATAAGAAGAAGATTATATAGAGCATCAGCAGGCCGACGCCGTAATCTATGCCGCCAAGATTGAATTTCCAATCCCTTATGCCGGGCACTTTGCTAAGGCCGTAGCTCGCGAGCGCGCCGGCAGACAATCCGGGTATGACGCCCCATCCCAGGAATATCATGCCGAGAAGGCCGAGCAGAGGCCCCATGAAAGCGGCGAACGGCACCTCAAGACCTGCCTGTTTGGTGGCCAGGTACGCGTCGCCTATCAGGGAATGGGCTTCTCTTTTTGAACTGGGTGTCTCGTAATACGGAAAGCCGATGCCGCGTAATATACTGCCCAGGTCACCTACCGTTACAAGCGGCTTATCCGCCTCTCTCGCGGAAATAGGTGTGGCTCCTCTGGTGGCCGGGACGTCAAGGAACCTCAGGAGCGCGCCCGCGCCAGGATAGAAGAGCAGGCCGGAATAGAGGTTTGTGAGGTCCGTCCATTGCAGGGTGCCTCCCCTCTGGAACGGATATTTTATCAATCCTATTTTTGTCGTAAATAGGAACGCGCCTAATGAAGCGAATAGAGGTATGAAACCCCAGGAGCCTGAGGCAAGCATAGTAAACGATATGATCAACATGATTATCTGAGCAATGCCCGTGCTGTAGGTAAGGAATTTTCCGAATTCAACGGGATGGGTGGCCGCGCTCGATATAAAACTGCCGATCTGCTGGAGTACGGTTTTATTGTCAGGCGTCCAGCCGATTTCATTGACGAATGCCGTAGTTTCGTCTATCCATTTGGACCCTATCCACTCGAAGCTCGGGCTTATCGCCGCGCCCATTCCTAAGGCAAGCAAAACCCTCGGAAGCATGGTGTATATATTAGGGAACTGAAGGCCCCACATGACCGGATTTATGACCATGAATATCATGACCGCGATGGCTGTGGAGAAGGCAAGCTGTCTTATGAATTTATCTATCTTCTCCTCACGCGAAATAGTATCGTTGGGGGTGAGCATTATCTGCCTAAAGTCTTTTTCCAGGATGCCGCCTTCCCATACCTTGTTCCAGCTGTCGGATATGTCGGTGCCTAAGCTCTCATCTACCCACTTGAAGAGGCCCCTCAACACGTCTCCGGGCAGGATAAGGGTGGCCAGTGCCTGCAGGAACCTGGGCACTGCCCTGATGCTTACCGCGTATAAATAGGCGTAACCCAGAGTCCCCAGGATACCGTTGCCGACTGCCCTGACTATTTCCATCGAGGTGCCCGGGACAGGATCTGCGCCGGTCGCCATCCCGTATACATTACCCGCGAGAGGCGTAATGGCTATACCCACTGCTATCGCTACGGCGGTCCATTTCCATATAGGATTGCCGCCCTGGAGCCATCTCCTAAAGGCGTTGAGCGTAGCTTCAGTAGTCCCCTGACCGAATTTTATGGCCTGGACAAGGAGCTCTTTTATCCCGCCGGGCGCCTGTTCTCCGGGAGTAAGCGGCCCGAAGTGGGTGAACTTGCCGTGATAATTTATATGAGTCTCCGCGACGACGAACGCCTCGCTGTCTTCCGTAATGATATTTCTAAGCGTCATCGTTATCTCATTCCTTCTGTAACCCCCGGGTATCTGGACGACCATGATGGTGAGAGGCTCTTCGGGAACAAGGTCTCCGGTCCTTTGTTTGTTGGTCTCGATATCAGTCCAGCTGGCTCTATAATTTCCGTTCTCATAAACAATAGTAACCTCACATTGCCCGACCATCACGGTCCAGATGTCGCCGTTCGAGGGAGTCTCATCAGGATTCACCAGAACATCTCTCCTCGGCGCAAGCGTCGTGGTCCAATCGCCTGCCACCATGTCTTCGGATATCTTATGCGGCCATCCGCCGATACCGTCCGGGCCGAGCCTCCTCAACGCGGCCATGTCTATCAGCATGTTGTGGCCCGGGCTTAATAACGAGCCGTACTCAGCCTCTATAGGCATCCTGTACATGAAGAAGGCGACTGCGGGCCCGCCAATTCTATTGGCGACAAGGCTCTCGCTTACATTGCTTGTGATTGTGGCATTCGCTATAAAGCTGGTTGAGGGATCCCTGGCCGCCTGATAGATGTTGGCTGTCAGCAGATCAAGCTGAAGCTGTCTTGTGTCCACCCATCGCTCGTCCGGCTGGCCTTTGTTTATCAGGGTCTCTATGTATCTATCCCCTTCCGGCCCCGTCATTCTGTAATCAGAAGAGTTGTTCTCGATGTTCGCATAAGCCTTGGCTTTATCCGTGATCAGTTGTTTGAAGACATTGGCTTCTACCTTCTCTGTGCTTATCTGCAATATATCTATCACGCCGTTATAAAGTGATCTCCCTATCTTTCCTTTAGTGCAGAGGTTCTGGAAGGCGTTTATATAAGACTTGAACTCTAACTTTCGCTCATCTTCGATCAATTTCTTTAGTTGAGCCCTCGTATATCCTGTGCCGTTCAGGATACTGTCGTCATAACCCCCTGCTCCGTTCAGGAACAGCTTCAGCTCTACCTCCTGACTGGCCTTGGTGAATACCGGCATCATATCCTGTGCCCTGCGCTCTATGACGTTGAATAAATAATCGGCCACTTTGCCTGAGGCCTTTACCCTGTCATACGCCCTCCTGTAATCTTCGGAGTCGTCATAATCCAGGCCGTTGGCAGGGTCATTACATATCTTCCGTATCTCGTCGTCGAGCGCCCTGTATATGACCTCAGGCACTATTGTGGAATCCTTGTCAAGCTGATATATGTAATCGCCCTGGTCATAATCTTCTCCGCCGAGATACATATAGCCCATCTGCTCGAAGCGATATATAGATATGCTCTCGAAAGCGGCCTGTGCCCGCGTCATGTCCCCGCCGGAGGCGTTCAGTATCCTGTTGTTAATCCTCCCGTCTATCATGCCGAATATGGCTTCTATCTCGTCCATGATTACGATATCATTGCCCGCTTCATCTTTGAGATAGATTGTTACGCCGCCCGCGCCTGTCATAAAGTATCCGTCATCCAGGAACCTCGTCCTTATGAACTCGTAGGCGTCCGAATACTTCTCCTGGAATGTCCTTTCGCCGTCCTGGTTAAAGGAGTTGAACTCCAGGATGAGATTGTCTATCTGCTGATAGGCCTTGCCCATCGCTATTTCCTTGGCCCTTTTCGAAGAGAGGCCCGCGTTTCTGTAGAACTCCATATCCCAGCTTATCTGATGCCCGATGTTGTTGTTGCTCGCCTTCGGGAAGAGGCCTATCCTCCAGTACAATTCGCCCAGGACCACCATGAGCGTGCGCGCCTGGAATTTCTCAAGGTGCTGGTCGTGCAGATAGAGCTGCTCCATCCTCGCCTCGATGAGCTCTATGGTATTTGAGTCAAGGCCGTAATTAGACGGGTTGGCCTTTATCTTATTAAAGGCTTCCATTATTTTTGCTCCGTTTGCGGCATCCGCGGGTTTAGTGTAGTCATTGCCTCCGTATTTAAGCCAGGGGTCAGGGCATTGCGCCCTGATAGCGTCTATCACCTTCTGGAACCTGGTTTCTTCTCCGGTGAGGGCAGTGACATCTTGAAGGGCTATATCCTCGACCTTGCCGTTCGCGTCGCTGTTCCTCGTGTTTATGACCTTTCTTACGTAAAAGTTTACGTATTCGTCATTTTGTCCGAGGAAGAGTATCCTCTCGCATACCATCCTCCTTGCCTCTTCTTCCGTGAGGTCTCCGTAATCGCCCGCTATCTTATTTTCGTGGTAGCCGCCCGTCCTGAAGCTATCTTCAAGCATGTGCTCCATCAAATCTTCCAGGCTCGCCCCGCCCCTGGCCAGATTATAGAGGTCGTCTATCTCATTACTGGTCAGCTTCGCGTAGCCCAGGAAGTCCTCGCCTATGATGAGCTTGGCGGCCTTTTCGTCGTTCGCGTATCCTATGGCTGTGTCATTTGTCCTTATCACCATCTGAAGGGCCTCGTTCCAGGAGGGGATGACTGTGGAGTTATCTTCTTTGAAGGTAGGGATAGTGACACCGCATTTCGGGGTCCTGGTCAATCCGGCCGGAAGGGTATCGTGGATTATGGTGCTGTTATTCAGCGTCTCTTTGAACGCGCCTCTTTTCAATATCTTCTGGTTCATGAAGAGCGTATGCATAGCGAAATAGAGCAGCAAGATGACCAGAGAAGTCATAATGGCGAACTGGGTTATATTGAACTTGAACGCCTCTATGTTTCCGCTCAGGAGGAATCTCTGGAGGTGCGGATAGGCTTTGACGCCGAGAAAGGCTGCGATACCGATGAACATCGTCAGCATCGCCGCGGCCAGCGTCATCTTTCCGGCTCTCTTCGCGTAGCGTGTCTCGCGGCTTCCTTCTCCGCCGGATGAACCGTAATCCTGCGCCCCGCCGGACGGCGGCAGTCCTATGTTGCCGGTGCCCGCGTCGGTCTCGCCGGATATCGTCCTCACCTGGATATTGTCAAAGCCTCCTACGGATGGGACCGTCGTAAGCGCCATATCGAACTGGCCGAGGCCGGCGGCCGTGAGAAGTATCATGAGCTCTTCCCCGTTAAGCGAAACGTCCTCATAGTCGCAGATATCCGAAATTATAAGATGCAGATACTGAGGGTCGTCCTCCATCATGCGGTTCCAGTCATGCGTCCTCTGGAACTCTATCAGGTAGTCGAGCGCGTCTCCGAGCTCCTCGTACCTCTCGGGGTATTTATCCGCTATCGTCCTGAAGAGCTCTGTCGTGGCCCACGAGAAGCCGTTCATGTCCAGGACGTCGAGGGCGTATTTGAAATTGACCTCGTATGCCTTATCGAGCATCTCATTGAAGGGCGCGTCCTGATGCGAATCGATCCACGAGGAAAGTTCGGCCTTCGCCTTTTCCGTGAAGCCGGCGAGGTTCGAATCGTAAAAGCTTTCGCGGTAGGTTATATCGCCGGCCGAGGCCGGGTCGACCCCTTCCAGGGCGCCGTAGAAATCAGTGAAATAATCGAACGCCTCTTTTACCGCCGGAACGCTCGCCCTGGCCGAGCTGTATTTGACCTGTTGCAGTTCATCGTATAAAAGCACGGGTTGAGCGGCTCTCAGAAGCTCGAAGTTCTCGGCCGCCGTGGCGTTTCCGCTCATCATGCCCTGGACAGCGTTCCAGATGTCCGCCCTGCACTTAACCACGCACTGCTCAACCGTGGTAAAGTCTATTGTACTCTTGGACGGGTCGCTGTGCTTCTGGGCCGGCAGGGCGAAGCTGTAGAGCAACCGCTTTGTCTCTTCCAGGGCTTCTTTGCTTCTGTTGAAGAGCGAGAGGTCCGCGGCAGGGTCTATGCCTATCTCATGTATAA
>CAZYBX010000106.1:0-5656 GCA_964645565.1 uncultured Planctomycetia bacterium
GTCGGATCTTCCGGAAAGGATGTCGATTATCTTGCCTTTCCCCTCGTCGCCCCATTGCGCGCCCACTAAAACGATGTTCGACATCTCAAACCCTCTCTATTCATATATCGTATCCTGAGCGGGCTTATATAGCCTCGGCATAGTCGGCAATGTATGCCTGTGAGGCCCCGCCGGGCCCGTCTGATTTTCTTTAAGTCCGCGTTCCTCGGCTAGTCCGATCCGCGCGGGCTCTCTATAAGATTCTGCCACAACGGCCGCGGCTATTCTAGCGTCGGCGAGTTCGGCCAGCTCCGCCCTTAAGATTTCGGCCGTTTGCTCCTCTTCTTTTAAAAGCATCTTGCCGTAAATGACGGCGGCCGCGCCCGTAATCAACGCAAGTGAAATTATCGCCCAGAACACGAATATTTTTTTCATTGCAGCAACCTTTGCCGGTCTATCGCCTATGGACCATAGACTACAGGCGCTTACGGAGACATTGTGAAGATCTTTTTCGCGATATCCGGATATTTAGCTATAAAACGCAATTCATCATGGGTCAAAGGCTTCTGGGTGTGGACGTTCGCGTACCTTACAAGCTCTAAGACGTTGGTGGCTTCCTTCTCATCCTTGAATTTTATCTCGAGCCTGTCATATACGTTCCTGAAACCTTTGATGCCGCTATATTCGCCCGCCGTGATCATCCTGCCCGTCTCTATGATCTCCGGTTCGCCCCTGCCGAGCGACTCAAAATCGTACAGCTCGTAATTCCTTCTGTCCTTAAGCGCGCCGTCGGCATGGATCCCCGATTCATGAGCGAAGGCGTTTGAGCCGACAGCCACCTGATTGACGGGTATCGGTATGTTGAACGCGTAAGAAGCGAACTTGGCGATCCTCCATGCGTACGAAAGCTTTATCCTCTCGTCCAGGACATACTTGTCCTTGAAACCGCTTGAATACTTGATAGCGAGTATCGTGCTTACCAGGTCCGCGTTCCCCGCCCTCTCGCCCATACCGTTGACCGTCGTGTTGATATAGGCGTCGACGCCGCTGTCTATAGCCGCTTTCGCCCCGGCTACGCTGACGGCGACCGCCATACCGAGGTCATTATGGCAATGAAGTTCTATGGGAATATTGACCTCGCCGGCGAGAAGCCTGACTCTCTTATAGATCGTAAACGGGTCGTCGTATCCGAGAGTGTCGCAATACCTTATCCTGTCGGCGCCGTGCGCCTTCGCTTCCGAGGCGAATTTTATGAGAAAACTCATTTCGGACCTTGAGGCGTCTTCCGCATTCACGCCGATGGTCTTAATGCCCTTATCCCTGGCAAAGTCTACGGCGTCCGTCATCATCTTTATTATATCGTCCTCCGTAAGCTTCCCTTTAAATTTACCGTATAGCATCTGCTCGGACGTGGAAATGGACAGGTTCATATGCTCCACTCTCGTGAGCTTGACGGCCGTCTGCACATCCTTGATGATAGCCCTCACCCAGCCGCTCAGGATGATAGGCTTCAAAACACCTTTTTTGGCAAGCTCCAGATTGGCGTTCAGGTAATTTGTCTCATGCCTGGTGACCGGGAATCCGAATTCGCTCTGGTGTATGCCCATATCGTTCAAATAGATGTTGAGCATGGTCTTTTCCAGCTTGGATAGGCCCAGCCTGGAGGTCTGCACTCCGTCCCTGTTGGTCACGTCCACTATTTTTATGACATTTTTCGGTTTTGTCCTTGATCTTGATGCCGCCTTTTTCATATCACCGCTCCCTTATTCTTAAAGTTTCATTGCCCTTACTTCATTTATATTATCCATCTTTGAAAGCTTGCTCAGGACGTCCTCGGAGGGTTTGCTATCGATATTAAGGACGGTGATAGCGTCTCCTCCCGGTTTTATGCGTCCGAAAGTCATGCCGGCTATGTTGATATCGCTCTTTCCGAGAATAGTGCCGATAGCCCCCACGACTCCCGGCAGGTCCCTGTTGGATATGTAGATCAAATGCCCTTTGGGCACCAGATCCACGTAGAAATTATTTATCCTTATGATCCTGGGGTCTGTCTTGGTGAACAGCGACCCCATCACCAGGTTCGAGCCCTTATTCGTCTCGACGGTCACGGCAATAGCGTTCGCGAAGTCCATGATCTGGCTGGTCTTTGATTCGGCGACTTCTATGCCGCGGGTCTTCGCGACCAACAGCGCGTTGATGTAGTTTATCGTCTCCTCCAATACGGGGGACAGAAGGCCCTTTACGACGGCCATGGTGATCGGAGTGACGTCATATTCGGTGATGTCCCCGATGTATTTCACCTTTACCTTTTGCACCTGCCCTATAGAAAGCTGGCTCTGGAGCAGGCCGACCTTTTCCGCCAGGGTGAGGTACGGCTGAAGGTTCTTCAAGGTCTCGGCATCGACGGAAGGCACGTTCACGGCGTTCCTGATACCCCTGTCGAGGATCGCGTCCCTCACCGATTCGGCTATGTCGATAGCCACATTCACCTGCGCCTCTTCCGTGGAGGCGCCGAGATGAGGCGTTGTGACGACATTCGGCCTTTTTAAGAGCGGGTTCCCGGCGGGCGGCTCTTTTTCGTAGACATCGAGGGCCGCACCCGCCACTTTGCCCGATTCCAAAGCGGCGTCGAGGGCGCCCTCGTCCACTATCCCGCCTCTGGCGCAATTTATTATCCTCACGCCGTCCTTCATGATCTTGAATTCCTTCTCTCCGACCATATGTCTTGTCTCGTCGGTAAGAGGTGTATGGACCGTGATGTAATCGGACTGTTTAAAAAGCGTATTGAGGTCCTTAAGCTCTATATCCATCTTCCTCGCGAGTTCCTGGGAAAGATACGGGTCGTATCCGATGACCTTCATCTTGAAACTGGCGGCCCTCTTCGCCACTTCGGCGCCGATACGGCCGAGACCTACGATCCCGAGGACCTTATTATAGACCTCTGTCCCCATGAAACTTTTCCTGTCCCATTTGCCGTCCCTCATCGAGGCGTATGCCTGGGGGATATTGCGCGAGAGGGCGAGTATCATGCTCATGGTGTGCTCTGCGGTCGAGATCGTATTCCCGGCCGGGGCGTTCATCACTATGATGCCTCTCTTGGAGGCCGCGGACACATCCACATTGTCAAGCCCGACGCCGGCCCTTCCTATGATCTTCAGCCGTTTGCCGGCTTCTATTATATCGCCCGTCACCTTTGTGGCGCTTCTCACGATCAGGACATCGTAATCCTTTATGAGTTCTTTAAGTTCGGGGGGCGGCACTTTTGTTTTTTGATCGACAGTAAAGCCTTTCTCCTGTTCAAGGATCTTTATTCCCTCCTGCGCAAGCGAATCACTTATGAGTATCTTCGTTGCCATGCCCTTCTCTCCTTCCTAAATAAGCATTGACCCGTTATACCGTGACCTCTTTTTTTGATTCCGTAAAGACCTGCAGCGCGGCGCCCACTCCGGCGCCGATCTTAAATTTATATCCGGATTCCCTAAGCACTATTTCGAGCGCGGAAATGGCCGTAGTGGTGTCGAACTCTATCATATATCCGAGATGGGCTATCCTGAATATCTTTCCCTTCACATCCCCCTGTCCGCCGGCTATCGTCACGCCGTATTTATTGCGCATCGTCTTCACCAGGTTCGCGCCGTCCACGCCATGGGGCACCTTAACGGCGGTGACCGCGTTGGAGGGGCTTGCCGAAAACAGTTCCAGGCCCAGCGCTTTTACGGCTTCCCTGGTCCCGTTTGCGAGTTTTTCATGCCGCGCCAGGACATTCTCGATCCCCTCTTCCTTTATCATATCGACGGCCTTGCAGAGCCCGCGCACCAGGCCTACGGCCGGTGTCCAGGGCACGTCGTTTTTATCCAAAGATTTTTTGTACGCCTTCAGGTCGAAATAAAACTTAGGGAGCCCGGATCTCGATATCATGTTCATGGCGCGTTTGCCGGCGCTTAAAAAAGCCAGGCCGGGCGGAAGCATGATCCCTTTTTGCGAGCCGCTGACCACCACGTCCACGCCCCATTCATCGGTCTTTAATTCATCGGCGCAGAGTCCGCTGACCGCATCCACGACAAGGACCGCATCAGTGGAGGAGACTATCCTGCTTATCGCTTCAATGTCATTTTTCGTGCCGGTGGACGTCTCGCACAGTGTCGCGAACACGGCTTTCGCTCCCTTGTTTTCGCCGAGTTTCTTCTTGATATCTTTAGGGTCTACGGGCCTTCCCCATACGACGTCAATAGGTATGACTTCCACCCCGTACGCTTCGCATATTTCTCCGAAACGCTCCCCGAATTTTCCGCCGCGCACCACTATGGCCTTATCGCCTTTCGAAAGCAGATTTACTACCGCCGTTTCCATCGCGCCGGTGCCGCTGGAGGCAAAGGTAAAGACGTCATTTTCCGTTTTAAATAAATATTTGAGGCCTTCGTTCGCCTTCTTAAAGACCTCCTGATACTGCGTTGTCCTGTGGTGGATTATGGGTTTTGCGATCTCCAGCAGGACATCTTCCGGCACGGGCGTAGGGCCCGGCGCCATTATATAATTCTTTTTCATGTTATCTCCTTTGTTAGTCTATCGTTGATCGTTGATCGTACAAATCCATGGCATATACGACTAACGATAAACGACACTAATATTTTTTCAAAGCGATCCTCAATACCTGGTCCATATCCTCTACGGGATGCAGGTGTAGTCTCTTGAGAATATTCCTGGGTATTTCGCTCAAGTCCTTCTTATTCTCCTTTGGAAATACTATAGTCTTGATACCTGCCCTGTGCGCGGCCAGAAATTTAGATTTTAGCCCTCCGACCGCGAGCACCTTGCCCCTCAAGGTTATCTCCCCGGTCATCGCGACATTGCGGCGCACCGGCCTCTTGGTAAAATTCGACACTAAAGCGGTGGCCATGGTTATGCCGGCAGAAGGCCCGTCTTTGGGTATGGCGCCTTCCGGTATATGTATATGTATATCCAATTTATTCGGATCCTTGCCGTTTCTGATGCCGAGCGCCTTGGCCCTCGACTTTATATAGGTAAGGGACGCCTTCGCGGACTCCTGCATCACGTCGCCGAGCTTGCCGGTCAGTATAAGGCTGCCCTTTCCCCGCACTAAAGACGTCTCTATATTCATGATATCCCCGCCGGCCTCGGTCCAGGCCAGCCCTGTCGCTACCCCGATCTCGTCATGTTTGTTTGTCCCGCTGTCTATGTATACGGGCACGCCCAGATATTTGTGTATATTCCTCAGGCTGACTTCCACCTTTAGCCCTTTGCCGTTCGTCACGATCTCTTTGGCGATCTTACGGCAGATCTCGGCGATCCGCCTCTCCAGATCCCTTACTCCGGCTTCGCGTGTATATTGTTTTATGATGGCGGATATAGCTTTGTCGCTTATAGCAAGATCGACCTCTTCCAGCCCGTGTTTTTTGATCTGCTTCGGCAAAAGGAACGATCTGGCGATATTGAGCTTTTCGTATTCGGTGTAGCCGGGTATATTTATTATCTCCATCCGGTCCTGAAGCGGCAGCGGTATATTATACTGGACGTTGCTGGTGGTTATGAACATGACCTCCGACAGGTCAAAATCCACCTCAAGATAATTATCCGTAAACGTGTGGTTTTGCTCGGGGTCAAGCACCTCCAGCAGCGCAGAGGAAGGGTCTCCGCGGAAATCCATGCCTATTTTGTC
>CAZYBX010000107.1:0-5599 GCA_964645565.1 uncultured Planctomycetia bacterium
ATCGAGGGCATGCCTCAACCCGGCGAATATCGGCACTTCATATAAAAGCGACTTAGCAAAACTTGTGCCGTTTACTACGATCGCGTCGTTTATGCCTACTTCCACGAATATGGAAAGAAAATCATCCAGCATGTCTTCTTTATACAGCAGTAATACAAAAAAATACATCTTCAATTCCCCGTTATTCTTTAAATTTCTTCAATTTACCCGCTTCTCCCGATCTCGTAACGGCAAACTTGGTCGTCAAGGGCCCCAGGATTTCAAAAAATATCGTAGTAGCCGCGATCGTATTTATGATTATGAGCGATATCTCCCGGCCTATAGTATTAATGCCGCCGAACTCCCTGCCTACCAGGAGGGCCAATCCTACGGCGACACCGGCTTGAGATAAAATACCCAGGCCCAGATACTTTCTTATGTTCTCATGCGCATTTGTGATCTTGGCGCCAAACCAGGCGCCGCCCATCAGGCCCGCCGTTCTGCCTATGATATAAATAATGCCGACCATGCCCATGGCGGGCAAAAGCTCTAATTGCAGATGCGCTCCGGCTAAGACAAAGAACAGCACATAAAGAGGAGGGGTTATGCCGTGAATCACGTCATATGTCTTTCTTGATGTCTTTAGATATGTATTGGCTATTATCATGCCAAAAGAAAGATTGGATAATATAAGAGAAAAATTTAGCGCATTAGAGAGCCCGACACAAAGAAATATAAACGCGAGAGTAAGTATCAAAAGCTCCTGTTTAGAGGCCAGTTTTTTCGCGATATTTACCATTATCGCCCCCAGAGCGGCGCCGAGTAAGACCGCCCCAACTATATGAATAAGAGGGTCGCCTACGGCCGCCTGAAGAGAAATATGCGTTTTAGATATTGACAGCTTTGCTATAGCGGCCGCAAAAGCGTAAATAAGTATAGCCAGTCCGTCATCCAGGCCCACTACCGTGAGAAGCGCATTTGTCAGAGGCCCCTTTGCCCTGCACTCCTGCAGCACCACGACAGTCCCGGCCGGCGCGCTTGCCGGAGCCATAGCTCCGAAAAGAAGCGACAAAGGAAGATCTCTTGTGAAAAAATAGATAAGACCGAATACTACAAAAAAAGCAAACAAGCTTTCGGCAAATATTATAGTTATTATGCCTTTCCCCATCTTGCTTATCATCCCCAGCCGTAATTCGCTTCCGATGCTGAAGGCCACCAGGCCGAGGGTAAGGTCGCTTATAAGGCCCATCTTATCTATCATGCTTTCCCTGAAGACGTTCAAAAAAGAAGGGCCTATAACCAGACCTGCCAGTATATATCCTATGACAGCCGGGAATTTGATCTTGTTAGTCAGCTTCCCGCCTATATAACCGAACAATATCGCGATACCTAAGAAAATACTTATTTCCATGCGCCTACCTTGTCAAGCTGCATATTTTCATATTTGAGAAAGATCTTTCGCACTGCCGCCTTGTCCTTTGCCTGCATCAACTCGCCGCGTATATCTTCCATCTGCATGATCTTTGCAATATGCGCTAACGCCCGCAGATAATATCCGGTATCATCTTCTGATCCGACTATCAAAAATATGAATCTAATCTCTTCGCCATTCGGCGCTATATAGCCCAGCCTTCCCTTAAACAAGGCGAATTTCACATAAAACCCCCTGAAATCCTTTAGCCTGCAATGGGGTATCGCTATATTATTGCCTATTGCCGTTGTCCCCAGGTCTTCTCTTGCTATGATCTTTTTAAAGGCGTCTTTTTTTCTTGAGAACCTTGAATTTTTTATGATATGGAACGCGATACTATTGAAATCCGACTTTGGTATATCAATAAATACGTCTCTTGCGCTCAAGTTATGCAGGAAAAACATAAAGACCTCCCCCTATGGTTAAGAGCCGGCGACCGGTAAAATATCGCCTTTTTCCAATGACAAAAGTATTTTTGTTATATCATTCCCGGATCCTGCGGCCATAAGCCTCTTGATTATTCCTTCTGTTTCAAGCAGCGCGGCGATCTTTGACAGAAGCTTCAAATGCAAAACGACATCGGTGGCGCATGATAGAAAAAATAGATTCGTCTTCTTGCCGTCAGGCGCTGAGAAATCGACCCCATTTTTGGAACGGCCGATAACTACGGCCGATCTTATAAATAAAACATCGCTCGGGTTTCTTGGGTGGGGGATGGCGATACCGTTACCAAGCGCGGTACTAAGCATCTGCTCTCTTTTTTTCAGCTGGATCAGCAGGTTCATCGATGAAGCCGTTATGCCGGCGTTTTCCGCGGTTTCGGCCAATTCATAAAGCGCGCCGTCTCTGTCTTTCGCTTTCATGTCTATATTAATACAGGATTCGTCAATGAACCTTGATAGGGGCAAGATATCGTATTCTTCTTGAATCGATCCGGAAAAATCATGTTTTGACGACTTGGCTATCTTGTCCTGAAGGTATTCATCGATTGTCGATAAATAAAAACGCCATTGGTTTCCTATTTTAAAACCCGGCAAATCTCCGGTTTGAGCCATCTTTATGACGGTCTTTTCATTTAACTTCAGGTATTTGGAAAGTTCCCTGGTAGTTAAAATGATGTTATTATTCATTTTCCTCTCCTCACTTTAACTCATTTTCGCTTATTTTAACTCATTTTAACCGTTTTGTCAATTAAAATTTGGATGGTTATGGGGTAAAAAGGGGACGGATACCTGATTTATTCGGGGTTATTTTTTAAACGCCGTAAAAGATATTTATACAGTAAATAGAGGCCGATAAGGAAGATAAATCCGGCGAACATCCTTTTTGTCGATTGCCGGTTCATAAACTCGATGCTGCCTTCTTTTTCGACTTCCGGCTGTAATAGAACCGGGCCTTTTCGCATCGTTAGATCAGTTTCAAACGGCCTCTTTTTCACCTGCGGTCTTTCCCGTTTGACCTTCTCCAATATGCGCTGCTTCTCCTTCTTTATTTCCTTTGTACCTTCGCCCTCTGTGCCTAACCCGCTTTCTGAAGTTACGTCCCTCCTTGCCGGAGCGGCTTGTTTATAATCGACTGCCCCCGCCTCCTTGCCGCCTTCCGGCTCTTCGGCCGGCGCCGGCGCGACGCGTGAAGGCTTTCCGGCTCCAACGCTCCCGTCCGGTCCTATCGGCATAAGCGCTTGCAGAGGATATGGCACCGCCAAAAGGGCGATAAATATAATTAAGACGACAGAAATAGGGTTTATTTTGACATTGTTATCCATGCCCGGCTCCTATAAGATAAACCATTAGGGCGCTTCTTCCCACCAGCCGACGATTCCCGCATGTTCCGAGAAGGGCAGTTCCAGGTCGACCAACCAGTTAGGATCGTCATTATATCTACTGTGGAGTCTTTCATCGTAATTCATGGTCACGCTGTTATAGGAAGCTAACGCTTCGTCTTTGGAGATCAATGCGCCGTTGACGACTATTCCGTTGCCCCACCCCGCGAGCGAGTGATTGGTGTAAAATACGCCTTCGATCTTACTGATATCATTTGTGGCGATATCGTTGAATTCTTCGACATCCTCCGGAACATTGGCAAACGTGGTGATGTCGGCCCCCGTCTGCACGTCTGTCCAGCCATAGTTGTCATCGAATACGCTGTCTTCGTCGAGGTCTTCATAACCGGCCTGAAATGTCCCGTCATCCTCCCCGGTATCATCGGTATCGGGGATGCCGTCTTGCCCGACATCCTCGCTGCCCATGCCGAAGAGGTAATTGTCGACCAGCCACTGCCAATTGCTGCTTGTATAGTCTCCCATGACAATATTCTCGGAAGCCGTAAAACCAACAATATCCTTGCCGGCATTGTCAGCCACCCATTCGTTTATCGTCTCGATGTCATCGGAAGAAGGCCGGGGAGTATCCGGAGGATCATAGTATTCTATGTTCCCCGTAATATAGAGGTTCCTGCCCGCATAGATCGTCCCTTGTCCGGTCACGGTACCCTTGATGACGACATCTCCCCTCACCACAACAGGGCCGCTTATGTCTATAGGCTGACTCGGTGTCCCTATCAGCACGATGTTGCCGCTTTCTCCGTCGTCGTCCCCATACACGCCGCTTACGATGGTGGTGCCGCCTAATGAGATGACACCCCCTGTCTCCGTGGCCTTTGTCTCATAGTAGGTCAAATTCCGCAGGTTAGGCATTTCCGGGGTAGGCGAATACGGATGCTGGTAAATATACTCGCCATCCTCTACCGTGCCGGCCTTACCCAGCACATTCTCTCCGCCGCCGATCCCCTGCCCGGCATATACCTCCCCTTCGACGGTCGGATTGCCTTGGAAGTCGAATCTGCCGTTTGACCTGACATCGCCGTTGACTGTTATCCCGCTGCCGTAGAACCAGCCCCAGTTATTCAAGAAATAGGCATAATTAAACACCTCCGCAGGCGGATTATATATTATATAAGCTGTCACAACACGTTTTGAGCCTCTAACGGTCGCATCCGCGGTTACTTTAAATATATTCCCGCCTTCCGCTTCCGCCGATATATTCACGACAACACCATCAAGCTGGGGATCATTCGACACCCCCGTGTCAGAAAGTTGAAATGTAGAAGGCACTGTCGCTATTCCGCCGGTCGTCATGATCGTCGATTTGGCTCTCTCGATGCCTGCCTCCGCTAAGTATAACGCCTTCATGGATTCATACTGACGTTTTGAGGCATAATACTCTGAATTAACCAAAAATAGCACCCCTGTTGCCATGATCACGAATACGACAATAAAGGTCATCATGACCAGTAAAGTATATCCTCGTTCCGAAGCCCTGTCAGTATGCATTGCGCACCTTGACGACCGTCGTTAAATGTGCATCCTGCTCGATATTAATGCCTGTTTTCACTGTTTTGATATCTATTGTGGCCAGTTTACTCCCTCCGTTATACTGGAAAAGGGTATCGCCCGGATCCAGCGATACATGCTCCATAAGGACCGTCTCATTGTCCGAACTTCCATCGGGCGAATACAGTATTTGATCGCCGACCAGCCTATAGCGGCAAGACCATAGATCCCCCTCCTGCCCCATTTTACTCGGATCAAAAGTCAAAGTAAGGCTATTACCCGAAGGAGCGCAGGTGATGATCGAGGCATGCCTGAGGTCTCGGGCTATTTTATCGATACCCAGCCGGATCTTGCTCTGCATCACGGCCTGGGCGGCCGTGTCCGGGATATATTCCAATAACATGATATATGTGGACAGCGCGATCACCATCACTATCAAACTGATAGTCGAGGCCGTAAGGATCTCTACTAATGTAAATCCCTGCTCATGCTTCATCACGAGCCTCCCGTTAATCATCGGCATAAATGACCGTTTCCGCGATCTCCTGCTTGTTCTGGCCGAAGACCGTCCATAAGACCTCGACCGCCACTTTTTTTCCGTTGGTAGGCGCATTTACCGTATCCCTGACTCTCGTCCTCATCTCGCCTATGACGTCATCGCCGGATGAGTCCGTAGGCCCGTCATCCAAGATCACGTTTGTCGACCGATACGGCGTAAAGGCGCTTATTAAAATATCGTCGAAATCGATGCCCTTAAGGCCCTCTATCTCCGCCTGAGCAATATTAACGGCCGCCATCCTGAACTGGATATTTGCCAG
>CAZYBX010000108.1:0-5542 GCA_964645565.1 uncultured Planctomycetia bacterium
TGCGTGGGGCTCGTCGACAAAAAAGAGGTGATAGACGGCGCCCGCGTGGAGGAAGGCGACAGGATATTGGGGCTCGCCTCAAGCGGCATACACTCAAACGGCTATTCCCTGGCGAGGAAGGTCTTCTCGAAGGGCGAGATGGCCGGCAAATATAAGAACGAACTGCTGAGACCGACGTTTATTTACGTGAGGCCCGTCCTCGATCTTATAAAAAATCTCAAGGTGAAGGCCATAGCGAACATAACCGGCGGCGGTTTTTACGATAATATACCCAGGGTCCTGCCTGACCGGACAGCCGCGTCTATCGATAAAGGTTCATGGAGCGTCCCGCACGTATTCGAGGTCATTGCGAAAAGGGCGAAATTGTCCGACGAAGAGCTCTACCGCACATTTAACATGGGCATCGGCATGACGCTGGTCCTGGATAAAAATGATATACAGCCGGCGAAAGAGAGGCTGGAGCGGTCCGGATTCAAGTCCTGGGACATCGGCGAAGTGATCAAATGGGCGAAGAAGGAAGTCATCTTATGAATGTGCTGGTGATAGGCTCCGGCGGAAGGGAGCACGCGCTCTGCTGGAAGATAGCGCAGTCAAAGAGAGCGGATAAGATTTATTGCGCTCCCGGGAACGGCGGTATCGGCGCAATAGCGGCCTGCGTCGATATAAAACCCGACGATATAGAAGGCCTTTTAAGGTTCGCCAGGTCTCATGATATCGGCCTCACTGTGGTGGGCCCCGAGGCCCCGCTCGTAAGAGGCGTAGCGGACGTATTTCAAAAAGAAGGATTAAAGGTATTTGGGCCCTCGGGCCGGGCTTCCATGCTGGAAGGGAGCAAGATCTTTGCCAAAGAGATGATGAAGCGATGGGGTGTCCCGACCGCTGAGTTTGAGATATTCGGCGATCATAAAAAAGCCGAAGAATATATCGCCGGTAAAGATATGCCTCTTGTGGTGAAAGCCGACGGCCTGGCCGCCGGGAAAGGCGTCTATGTCTGCCGCACGAAAGAGGAAGCGCTGGTTGCCGTACGGGACGCTATGGTGGAGAAGCGCTTCGGCCCGAGCGGCGACAGGGTCGTGATAGAGGAATGTCTTGAAGGCGAAGAAGCGTCTATAATCGTCATATCCGACGGCAAAAATGTAGTGCCTATGGCAGCCAGCCAGGACCATAAAAGGGTCTTTGACGGCGATAAAGGGCCTAATACCGGCGGCATGGGCGCGTATTCGCCCGCTCCCGTAGTCACGCCGGGGCTTGAACGCAGGATCATAAGGGATATCATCATGCCTGTCATCAAAGGCATGGCTGATGACGGCGTGCCGTACAAGGGTGTTCTTTACGCGGGCGTCATGGTGACGGAAGGAGGCCCTAAAGTCCTGGAATTCAACGTGAGATTCGGCGACCCGGAGACCCAGGCGGTATTGCCGCGCCTTAAGAGCGATCTTGTGGATCTGATGAAAGGTTCTATAGACGGCGCGCTTAAAGGCGTTAAGGCTTCGTGGGAAGAGCGAAGCTGCGTATGCGTCGTCATGGCGGCCGGCGGCTATCCGGGAGAATATGAAAAGGGGAAAGAGATAGAAGGCCTGGAAGCGGCGGGGAAGACCAGGGATGTCGTGGTATTTCACGCCGGCACAAGGAAGTCGACTGTCGACTGTCGACAGTCGACCGCAAAATATATTACTGCCGGCGGGAGGGTCCTGGGAGTCACCGGCCTCGGGGATACTATCGAAGAGGCGATCAAAAACACATACAGGGCCGTTTCCAAAATAAAATTTCAGGATATGCATTTCAGAAGCGATATCGCGAAGAGAGCGCTTTTGCATCCAGGGATCATTTCGAGTGGTTAAGCCGTATATAGTTTCGCAAAGGAGATATACCTATGAAAAAACCGGATGTATCGATTGTGATGGGAAGCCCTTCGGACCTGCCGACGATGAACCTTGCGGCCGGTCTATTAAAAGAGTTCGGGGTGTCTTTTGAGTTGAGGATACTGTCTGCGCACCGCGCGCCCGACGATACCGTTAGATACGCAAAGACCGCCGCTAGAAGAGGGGTAAAAGTGATCATAGCCGGGGCGGGCGGCTCCGCGCATCTGGGCGGGGTGATCGCCAGCAATACGACGCTGCCGGTCATAGGCGTCCCCATGAAGACGCCGCATTTGAAGGGCATCGATTCGCTATTGTCTATAGTCCAGATGCCGAGCGGCATCCCTGTGGGCACGATGGCAATAGGCGACGCCGGCGCAAAAAACGCGGCGGTATTCGCGGCGGAGATCCTGGCGACCAAAAATCCGAAACTGAGCAGAAAACTTTCCGGCTATAAGAAGAGGTTACAGCGCGAGGTCAGAAAGAAAGACAGAGGGCTGAAATAGAATATGAAGACGGAAATTATCAAGACGGATAACAATAATCCCGACAAGACGGCGCTGGAAGAAGCGGCAAAGATCATTAAAAAGGGAGGGCTGGTCGCGTTTCCTACGGAGACCGTCTACGGCCTTGCCGCGGACTACCTGAACAAAAAAGCGCTGGACAGGCTTTCGGAGGTCAAAAACCGGCCTAAAGACAAGCCGTATACCGTCCATATCTCGGATTATGACGTGATAGGAGCGCTCTCCTGCGAGGTGTCGATATTCGAAGAATACCTCATACAGCAGTTCTGGCCCGGGCCGTTGACTCTTATCTTAAAGACGGAGACGGGCGGGAAGATCGGTTTCAGGATGCCGAAAAACAGGCTTGCGCTGGATTTCATATCGGCGTGTAAGACGCCGATAGCCGCTCCGAGCGCGAATATA
Organism: uncultured Planctomycetia bacterium; assembly: GCA_964645565.1. Classification (GTDB taxonomy): domain Bacteria; phylum Omnitrophota; class Gorgyraeia; order JAHIPI01; family JAHIPI01; genus BS750m-G14. The sequence continues at coordinate 2,786 of CAZYBX010000108.1, forward strand.
TCCGGCAATAACGCGCCGCGCACGGCCGAGGAGGTCTTAAGGGACCTGGACGGCAAGATAGAAATGGTGCTGGACGGCGGCATGACCGAAATGGGCGCGGAGTCTACCGTTGTTGACGTGACCGCGTTCCCTTATAGGATATTGAGGGAAGGCGCGATAAAAAAGGCGCAGATAGCCGACGTCGGCAGAAAGCTGCAGTAAAACAGGAAAGATAAAAATGAAAATCCTATTCGTATGTACGGGCAACAGCTGCAGAAGCCCGATGGCCAAGGAATATTTCGAGAAAAGGCTCAAAGAGCTGGGCAGGGAAGACGTGGAAGTGGCGTGTGCCGGGATCGCCCAGATAGCGAGCGGCCCTGCCACAGAATATGCCAAAGAGGTCATGAAGGAAGAGGGCGTGGACCTTTCGAAACATCAGTCGCGCCCCGTGACGGATGAAGAGCTCAAGGGATCGGACCTTATTTTCGTGATGGAGAACCGCCAGAGATTGTATTTGATAGCGAGGTATCCGAAGGCCGCCGGCAAGATATATCTATTGAAAGATTTTAAAAAAATCGGCGAGCTGACATTTTCCAATGAGCCGGATATCCCCGATCCGATCGGCCGGGATATCGAGTTTTATAAAAAGACGTTCTCTTTGATAAAAAAATCTATCGAAAGGGTGCTGAGGGAGATCTAGGGAGCGATAATGAAAATAGCCATAGGAGCGGACCACGGCGGTTACGCTTTGAAAAAGGACGTGATAGGGATTTTAAAGGCGCGGGGTTATGAGGTAAGAGATTTCGGGACGCGTGGCTCGAAGAGGTGCGATTATCCGCCCATCGGGTATAAAGTGGCCTCCAATGTCGCCTCCGGAAGATACGATAGGGGCGTATTGATATGTAAGACCGGGCTCGGCATGAGCATGGTCGCCAATAGAGTCGCGGGCATAAGAGCGGCGCTTTTGTCCGATACGGCAGGCGCCCGTTCGAGCAGGGAGCATAACGACGCCAATATCGCGGTCTTCTCCGGCAATAGCATGGACAGGAAACGGGCTGAGAAGATACTGGATATCTGGCTTAATACGGGATTTTTAGGCGGCAGGCACAAAAGGCGCGTAAAACAGATTGATGATATAGGAAAGAAGTCAAAAAGGGGGCGATGATGTTCGCCAGACTTAAAAAGACCGACCCTGAAATCTACAAGGCCATAATAGGCGAGACGAGGCGGCAGAACGAAAATATCGAATTGATCGCGAGTGAAAACTTCGCGGATGTGGGCGTGCTTGAGGCCCAGGGCTCGGCCCTTACGAATAAGTATGCCGAGGGCTATCCGGGGGCGCGCTGGTACGGCGGCTGCGAATATGTGGACGTCGCGGAGACGTTGGCCATAGAGCGCGCGAAAAAGCTTTTTGGCGCGGAGCACGTGAACGTCCAGCCTCACTCCGGCACCACGGCGAATTCGGCCGTATATCTCGCCGTGCTGAAGCCCGGCGACACGATCCTGGCCATGGACCTGGCCTGCGGCGGCCATCTCAGCCACGGACATAAATTGAATTTCTCGGGAAAGTTTTTTAAAATAGTCACATACGGAGTCAACAAAAAGACAGAGATGATAGATTTCGGCGAGATAAGGGCAAAAGCCAAAGAGTGTAAGCCTAAGATCATATTGTCGGGGGCCTCGGCCTACCCGAGGATCCTGGACTTCGCGAAATTCAGAGAGATATGCGACGAAGTGGGGGCGATGCATATGTCCGACATCGCGCATATCGCGGGCCTTATCGTAGCCGGTATCCACCCCAATCCCGTCCCTACCACGGAGTTCGTGACTTCCACCACGCACAAGACATTGCGCGGCCCGAGAAGCGGTTTTATAATGTGTAAACGGGAGTTCGCGAAAAAGATCGACACCGCGGTTTTCCCCGGACTGCAGGGCGGGCCCCTCATGCACGTGATCGCCGCGAAGGCCGTCGCGTTTAAGTACGCGCTGTCCGGCGAATTCAAGAGATATCAGAAACAGATCGTGAAAAACGCGAAGGCCCTGGCGCAGGCCATGGAAAAACTCGGCTACAGGATCGTGTCGGGCGGGACGGATAACCACCTTATGCTTGTCGATCTGACAAGTAAAAATATAACGGGCAAAGAGGCGGCATCGGTCCTTGATAAAGCGCGCATAACCGTCAACAAAAACCTTATTCCATTCGACAGGCAGAAGCCGGCCGTAGCCAGCGGGATAAGGCTCGGCACGCCCGCGATGACCACGCGCGGCATGGCGGAGAATGACATGAGGAAGATCGCCCGGTTGATAGATAAGGTGCTCACCAACGCCCAGGACGCGAAGGTGATCGGTTCCGTGAGGAAGGAAGTGGAGGAGATGCTCAAGTCGTTTCCTCTGTATGAGATCTGATCATGCCCGTAAAGACAAAAGTGAAAAAAGAGAGATCCGCAAGGCCAAGCTGGGACGAGTATTTCATCGAGATAGCTCACCTGGTCTCCAGGCGGTCCACTTGCCTGAGGCGGAAAGTGGGCGCGGTCATAGTGAAGGACAAAAGGATCCTCGCCACGGGATATAACGGGGCTCCCCGCGACCTGCCGCATTGCATCGAAACAGGCTGCCTGCGGGAACAGATGGGGATAAAGTCCGGGGAGAGGCATGAATTGTGCCGCGGGCTCCATGGGGAGCAAAACGCGTTACTGCAGGCGTCTCTTCACGGCGTGAGCGTCAAAGACAGCGTGTTATACTGCACCAACCAGCCCTGTATCATCTGCGCGAAGATGC
>CAZYBX010000109.1:0-5465 GCA_964645565.1 uncultured Planctomycetia bacterium
TTCCGAAGCTGCCGCCGTTGACTTCGTAACCAGCCATTATAACGAATATTCCGCGTACTACTATGACATCCTGCACCCCGCGTATGTGGGCCACGACATCGGGGTCTGTAACGTCGTAAACCCGGATCACGAGACCGGCAAGGTGGCTGTTTACGGCGGCTCAGGCGCGGATATATCGAATTACCTATTGTCGCTCGACGCCACCGAAGGGTATTTTGTGGACTTGACACAGGTGGATAAGGCGATGCTGGATAGCGCGCTTCAGCGCTGGGATGAAATAGGTAGAGACAGCTCCTGGTACAGGCGATTCAACAAAAAAGAGGCGCAGTATAAGGATATAAAGAGGATGCTCGGCTACAGCGCCGATTCCCTCATCGACGGCGAGCTGGGTATAGCCGCCCGCATCATCCTTGAGCTGAAATTGATGGGCGTGAGGAAAGAGGATGTGATTATCGATACTACTCCGCAGGGCTCGGCGCGCGTAACGTTTAAGTGGGCTCACCCGGACGCGTCTGAAAAGGAATACGCGATCACCTTCATCAAAAGCGATATCACCAGGCCGTCATCATATGCCGAGGAACTCAATACAGCGCTGGCCGGCGGGATCGATTTCTACTACCAGCGGGCCGCGCTTAGTATCCCGTCTTCTTACGAAAGCTTTATGTCCCTGATAGGCTCCGCTATTAATAAAGGAGGCTTCTCTATTACTGATGATTATGTCTCTTCCGAGCTGCACTATATGGAAAATCCCGAAGAGTACCTTAAGGCGGGCGGAGCGCAATTCACTCACGACGATCAGCTGAGGACGTCTTCTATGGTGAAGTGGGGCGCTATCATCCGGAGGATAGAGACGCCCGGCATGGCATTTAAATACAGAGAGTTTGATTACGGCTGGCACGTGAAGATACGGCAGAAGACGGGCGGCGCGGGCATGGAGAGGGTCACCGGCGCTGACGGCACCGTGTGGGAGGAATACAAGTACACCGCCGCGGGCAAGATAGAATCTGCCTTGTTATACAACCCTATTACAGGTAAGAAATTGACAGTGGCATTTGATAGTTATTACGGAGAAGATATGACGAAAGAAGAATGGATAATAGGGGAGTACAATGACAGCGGCAGCTTTACCGTTATGGGCAGCCTGAGGCTGAGTTTTGACGAAAATTCCATAACTCAGATCAATATCCAGATAGACCCCTCCTATCAAGGCTATGCGATTGGAAAGACCATTATGAGATGTCTTGCCCTTATGGCGTATAGAGAGGGAAAGAAGCTTCGAAGCGATATGAATTATAACCCTATATTAGCCCATGTGAATATGCAAGTATATGACATCAGTACACTCACTTTATCAAAGATAAACTTCGTAGATAAAGGAGGAGATGAGATACCCGATGTGGACGAATCAAACATAGAGAAGATACTCCTTGAAGCGGAATACAGTTTTACGGTCGGCACCGAAGATGTATTCATTACCGTAGTCGACGCGGAAGCGGGCATAATAAGCAAATCCGCCAACTTCCCCTCGAATTATCCCGAGCCATATATTGACGAAGACAATCGTCTTATTGTAAAAGATAACGAAGGGAAGACTATTCTGTTAGATTATACTTTAGATTATTACTTATACTGGGAAGGGTATGTGGACGGCGAAAAAATACTGAACGACAGGGAAAAGGAGCACCGGGTCAGGAAGGCGCTTGAGGCGATCGGAGTGAAGAGCGCCGAAGCGGTAAATACAGTCCTCGCCGCGGCGCGCGGCGCGGATGATTATGAGGTGGAGGCCACGGATGATAAGCTCGTAAAGCTATACTTCTATAAAGGAGGCGAGCTCGCCAAGACCTATACGTTCGAATCCTTTATCGGCGCTTCAGGGAACGAGTTGAGACTTAAGGCTATATCATATGAGGGGACAGGAGAGCTTACATTTGAATATGCGGGAAAAGATATAATAGGCATCCAAGGTGACATATCGGCATTAGAATCGGCATTGAAAGATGAAGATCAGTCGGTCAGAATCGCAGCCTGTAAAGCCGTTGCCGGAATCGGCACATATGAGTCGGTATCGACGCTTATCGAACACCTGAAGACCGAGACCTATCCTTTTGTCATAAGGGCCGCGGCAGAAGCGCTCAACGAAATATCCAAGAATCTGCCTCACGGCGAATATGGAGTTCATGAGGTGAGCGCGACGGCGATAAAGATCATGGCGGAGGTATTCGACCATACGGGCGATATCCCCGCGCCGGTCGCGATAAACCTTAGACTCGGCGTGACATTCGTGGACAAGAGCCTGTCGGCTCCGGTAAAAGAGTTTATCAATAGGCAAGGCACCCAGGGCAACTGGGCATTTTATGAAACAACCGGCGCGGGCGCGACTATTGTCCTTACAAAGCAGTATGAGAACGGGATAAACGTCTATTATGACAAATCCTCTTTCGATCTTGTGAGGATATATCGGACTTCACCCTCGGTATTATTCGAGCCTGAGGACCTCGGCAGCCTGACGGCTGAGGAAGCGTCGGCCTTACACAGGATTATACAGAACCAGCCGGAAGGATTCGCGAACAGCTTTACGAAAGACGGCTACACCTATATAGTTCATCAGATAGACGGCGGAATAGAAATATACAAACAGGGAGGTGGATATATAACAAGGATGATATACCGGGCGGCAAACGGATACTCTTCAGAGGGACCTGAAAGAGTCAATACTATTATGTTTGCCGCCCTCGGTATGAATAAAAAGCTTTCCGCTGAAGAACTACTGCAGATAATGGACCCGGTCACAGATCCGGTCCTTACGGTCAATCTTTATACCTTCACGGGAAACATAAAGGCCCTGATTGAGACGCTTACAAAGCCTGTCGCGGAAGGCGGCCAGGCCTGCCGGATACGCTTCTTCAATAACGCGGACGCGCTCGCTTTTAGGGACGGAAACACAATATGGCTGAACGAATGGCTTGCTAAAGACAATCAGGCCAACGCTCCTCCGGCCATGAAGGTCATAATAGAAGCCCTCCTTGCCAACGAAGCCAAGCACGACTCCGCGAAAGGCCCCCTCTATGAGGAATGGATGGAAGAAATAACGGCCGTTAAAGCCGAATGTGATGTCTACGCCGCCGCCATGAAATCCGGCCAGGCGACGAAAGACGAGATAAAGAACCTCCTCAAAGAACGCTTTACATTAAATAACATAATCGCCGATGAGCTACTTGACATCGCCGAGGCAAATCCCTCCGAATATAGCATAGCCGAGTTTATCGTTAAGTATTACAGGGAATATGCCGTGCTTGACTACGAGCTTCTCCACCCCGTATATGTGGGCCATGATGTCGGAGTCTGTAATGTCGTAAATTCGGATCATGAAGCGGGCAGGATCGCCGTTTACGGCGGCTCAGGCGCGGACATATCGAATTTCCTGCTTTCGCTTGACGCGACCAAAGGATATTTTGTGGATCTGATCAAGGCATATAAATCAGACCTCGAAGCCGCCCTGGCCGACTGGGACAACGTTGATAGCGATTCAATATGCGGGCAATACACCGGCAGGAAAAGGACTTTTGGCTATGCCGCGACCGAACACAGGCAGGGCCGGCTCGAGAGAATGATCATCCTCGAATTAAAGACGATGGGAGTAAAGAAAGAAGATATTGTCATTGATGAATCATCATACGGTTCGGCGCAGATAAAGTTTAAATGGTCATATCCCGGCTCCGCGGAGGAAGAATATACCATAACATTTATCGAGGCGGATATGGCAAGGCCGACAGGAAACATCAGGTCATATACCGAGGAATTGGACAAAGTGCTTGACGGCGGCATAGATGTATATTACCAGCGCGCGCCTTTGGGGCTGCCGAGTGAATACGCAATGTTTATGTCGCGCATAGGAGACGCGGTCAAGGAAGGCGGCTATTGCGTTACGGATGACTATAGCGTTGAGTCTTATTATGCGCCGCTAAATCCTGAGCCGTATCTTGAGGCGAACGGCGCAAGTTTTACGCACGGCGAGGAATTAAAATCAGAGGCTATGGGTGAATGGCAGAATATGATAAGGACTCTGAGGTCTGGTGATTATGGCTGGCATGTCGAGATACGCAGAAAGATGGGAGGCTCGGAGCTCATGAGCCGGGTAGTGCAGGAATTCGGCCTTGGCGCCGTGGAGAGCGTATCCACCATAGAAGGCGGCGGCGCGATAGACTCTGAGCCGCTTACTCTTGTTGAGACGGACCAGGGGACGTTTGTTATAAGGCCCATCAGAGCTGCCGGTGAAGATGACGCAAAATATGTAATGGGTTACGTTAAGCATCTCATTGATAAAGGCAGACCTATACCTTCGGTGCATAAGCAGAGTACTAATGGAGGTAACAGGGAAGACTACTACATGGCATATACCACAGCAGAAGGCGAAACTGTCTATTATTCCGTTGATAGATATGGGGAAGGAAGGGATATCGACCGCGACGAGGCTTCTGTCGAGACTATACAAGCTATGGCGCGCTTCCTTGCAGGGATCGACAATGATTCGGAGTCCTACACGGGACATGAAGGGCTTAACACCGACCAGTTTTCGGTCGTGGAAGCTATAGAAAATATGACTGAAACCGGCGCCGAATGGCTGGAGAAGCTGAACGCAAATCTCTCGCCGGATGAACAATACGTAGTCCAAAACGTAATCTCTGAGGCAAGAAACCTGTTAATGCCGAGGGCCATGGGCTCTCTGCCGTATCAGCCGATAGCGAGCGACCTAAATATCAGAAATATGAAATTCAATGAAGCCGGAGATGAGGTCCTCTCCGCCTTTGATTGGGACCAGGCAAGGCTCGGATACAGGATAGAAGATGTGGCGGCCACCATACTACACGCAGGCGTAAAAGGCGAGAAGATGGGCGGCAATCATTTGCTGCGCGACCTGATCGCTTTCCTTGAGACATATAACACAGTGGCCAACCGGCCTCTTACCAAAGAGGAAATCATAGCACTTCCCGCTTTATTGACGGGAGACTTGATGGCTCACATAGCGAAGCGGGCACAAATGCTTAACGGAGAGGCGGATAACGATACAGAGATTATGGAGTCCATACGCAGATTGCTTGATATCCTCAATAAAATAAAATCGGAGCTTAGGTCATTAAGCGGCGCGGGCAACGAAAACTTCACCGATCAGATTACTATAATGATGCAGATCGCCGAGGCCGCTGGCGTGCAGTACTCGAGATCCGATGCCGCGGCAACGATCTTCAAAGGCCAGGTTTCAAAGCTGATGGCAGACCTGATATCAGGCGTTTCCGCGAGAGTCGATGACGCGAAGGCCGTCATCGAAGCGATGGACGCTGCCGCCCTTATCGATATACTCGAAACAGAAGACAACCCCGGCATCGTGGAAGTGATAGCGAACGCCCTCAACAATCTGCCGCAGACCGGCGGATTCTTCACTTATGGCGTCCAGTATGTACCGCAGG
>CAZYBX010000110.1:0-5416 GCA_964645565.1 uncultured Planctomycetia bacterium
CTTTTGAAAGCGAAAAGAAGGCGTGCGACCTGATATTTACCAACTTCAAAAAGATACCTTTTTGGCCTCAGCTTGTGAATAAGACCTTCCTGGAAGATATGATGGTCCAGTACGTCGAGCGGATGCCCGGCATAGGCGTGGATCTAAGGAAAAAAAAGGTCTTTATCGACAGAAGCCGCGATATCAAAAAAGAGATAAAAGAGATGAACACGCGCCTTGAAGAGGGCGACCTGGAATATTTCTCCTTCAGCGAGGATTATGCCTCCGGCTTTTATGAATATATGTACAGGCTGGCAGGCCGCGACAACTCTATGCTGGACTATCTGAAAGGCCATGTGACCGGTCCGGTAAGCTTCGCGTTCAGCGTATCCGATGAAGACGGCATACCGCTTTTTTTTGACAAGGAGATCTGCGGCGCCGCAGTCAGGACACTGGCTTTAAAGGCGAGGTGGCAGGCGGCGAGACTCAAGGAGCTCTTCCATGATATAATCATCTTCATCGATGAGCCGTCGCTCGTGTTTTTTAAACAGGCGGCTCCGAATTCCAGGATAAAAAAGGAAGAACTCATCTCATATATAAACACAGTAGTGTCCGCCATACATACGGAGGGCTGTTTTGCCGGCCTGCACTGCTGCGCGGACGCCGATTGGGATTTTGTGCTGTCGACGGATATAGATCTGATAAGTTTCGACGCCTACAACTACGGAGTATCGTTTTCGGAGAGCCAGGAGAATATCGCCAAGTTCCTGGAGAGAGACGGCATAATCGCCTGGGGCATGATATCGACTTCACCCGATACCCTGAAAGAAGACATCGGAGATATAGTCCGGAGGCTGGAAGGCCATATCCGGGCATTGGCCAAAAACGGCATAAGCGGTAGAAAGATAATCAGCTCTTCGCTGATAACGCCGAGCTGCGGCTGCGGGACATTGAGCGAAAAAGACGCGGAGGACGTTATAACGCGCTGTCTGAGATTTTCACAACTTGCCAGGGAAAGGATAATATCTTAATTATGACGAATTCTGTCAGATACGGCGGCGCAGACCTGTCTTATGTGGATTTTGACAAGGCCAGAGTCGTGATAATCCCGGCCCCTTATGAAGGAACGGTGACATATAGAAAGGGTACGCGTAACGGCCCCTACGCCATATTCGAGGCCTCAAAGTATATGGAATTATATGATGAGGAAATGAACGCGGAGACTTTTAAGATCGGCATCCACACGATGCCGCCTCTGGATATAGCGAGTCTGTCGCCCGAGGCCATGATAAGAGCGGTCCAGAAGGCGGAAAGGGATGTCCTGGCCGCCGGGAAGTTTCCCGTCCTTATAGGAGGAGAGCACTCGGTGAGTATCGGCGCCGTCAAGGCCGCGAAAGAGGCGGCAGGCGATATTTCCATCCTGCACTTTGACGCGCACCACGACCTGAGGGACGAATATGAGGGATCCAAGAACAGCCATGCCTGCGTCGGGAGGCGTATGCAGGAAATAGCCTCCCTTGTCCAACTGGGCATCAGGAGCGCTTCAAAAGAAGACAGGGATTTCCTGTCGTCTCAGAACAATATCTCAAGAGTCGTAAGCGCGTATGATATTCTGAATGACACCCTGTGGGACAGGAAGGCGCTCGAAAGCCTGAAGGAAAAGGTATATATCTCCATAGACCTGGATGTGCTGGATACTTCCATCATGCCTGCCGTAGGAACGCCAGAACCGGGCGGACTGGGATGGTATCTGATGCTTGATATATTGAAGCTGGTCGCTCAAAACAGGGAGGTCATCGGATTCGACGTCGTAGAGCTGTCTCCGCTCAGCGGAAATATCGCCCCCGATTTCCTCGCGAGCAAGCTTATATACCGCCTTCTAGGATACATCTTTTACGGCAGGAGAAAGAAATAGAGAGGTAAGACCGTATGCTGATAATACCGAGAAATAAGCTTCTTGTGCCGCGCAAGTTATTCTTTACGAAAGGCGTGGGGTCCCATAAGTATGAATTGCGCTCCTTCGAGCTCGCGCTCCGCGACGCCGGAATAGAAAAATGCAATCTGGTGCAGGTCTCAAGCATCCTCCCTCCGGGCTGCCAGACCATATCGCGGAACGAAGGGTTGAAGGAACTCATCCCGGGCATGCTCACTTTTTGCGTTATGGCGAGGTGTTCCAGCAATGAGCCTCACCGCCTTATAGCCGCTTCCATAGGCGCCGCTATTCCAGCCGATCCCAACGCGCACGGATACCTCAGCGAACACCATGCCTTCGGAGAGACTGAAAAGACGGCGGGTGATTACGCCGAGGACCTGGCGGCGGCCATGTTAGCTTCCACTTTGGGTATAGAGTTCGACGAAGATAAGAGCTGGGACGAGAATAAGGAAGAGTACAGGATCGGTACGGATAAGATGGTCAGGACGACCAATATCACCCAGTCCACCGTCATAAGCGCGAGCGGAGACTACTCCACCGTCATCGCCGCCGCCGTGTTCATCTTCTGAGTGAGACCGCTTTTACACAACGCATTCTCGGGACTACAATTATAATAATGACCCCGTCCCCGGCGGGGTATATTTGTCTTGAAGCCGATGAAAAAATCAAATAGCGCTATCAAACTCCCTTTTTACGCACGTGCGCCGGTCCTGGCGACAGGCTCTGAATCGAACAGCAGTTTTGCCGTTCTAAGCGGAGATACAGTTTTTATCAGCGACACCTTTGCCGACCTGAAAGATCCCGTCGAGTTCGATGAGTATAGAAGCGCTATTGTAAGGCAAAGCAGGGCCTTTAAGCCCCGGGTGATAGCGTGCGACCTTCATCCGGAATACATGTCCGCTAAATACGCAAGGGATATATCCGGAAAAGGGAAGGCAGGTCGTAAGCCTTTAGTGGAAGTCCAGCATCATCATGCCCACGCAGCCGGATGCATGGCGGAAAACGGCCTGAGGGGCAAAGCGATCGCGGTGGTTTTTGACGGCACGGGATACGGCTCCGACGGCAATGTATGGGGCGGAGAATTTTTGATAGCCGGCTACGGAGGTTTTGAGCGCAGAGGCCATCTTGCCTATGTGCGCATGCCGGGCGGCGATAAAGCCGTCCTCGAGCCGATGCGGATGGCGCTTTCGTATCTCCGCGGGGCTTACGGAAGCCGCATAAAGACGGCGAAGGCGGATGTTTTAAGGAGAATGGGCGGCCGCAGGATGTCCTTATTTTTGGATATGATGGATAAAGACATCAACTCGCCTCTCACCTCGAGCGCCGGCAGGCTGTTCGACGCCGTATCATCCCTTGTAGGCGCCAGAGACCGTATATCGTTTCAGGGAGAAGCGGCTATAGAGCTTGAAAAGACCGCCGCGGCCGGTTCCGATGAAACGTATGATTTTAATATCAAAAAAACCGGCGGTGAATTCATACTGGAATTTTGGCCTATGATAAGAATGATCGTCGGCGATCTTAAAAAAGGACGGTCTCCCGGGGTCATCTCACGCAAATTCCACAACACGGTCGCCGAAGCGGTAAAGGACATGGCGCGCAGGATCCGCAGGAAGACAGGATTGAAAAACGTCGTATTGAGCGGCGGGGTATTCCTGAACAGGATATTGCTGCGCGAGGCCGTGAAGAGACTGGAGGCGGCCGGATTTTCCGTATATACGCATAAAAAGACATCGTGTTCCGACAGCGGCCTTTCTTTAGGCCAGGCTGTCATAGCCGCAAAAAGACGGAAGGTTTTCCCGTAAGAGGATATCGATATGTGTCTCGGACTGCCGATGAAGGTGGTAAGCAGGGATGGAGACAGGGCGGTAGTGAAGTCGGATAAGACCTCCCGGGAGATAAGCCTGGGCCTGCTCAAAAACGTGCATATAGGCGACTATGTCATCGTGCATGCGGGGTTCGCCATAGAACGGTTGGACCGCCGTCGGGCGAAAGAAACGCTTGATATCATAAGGGAGATACGGCTGTGAGGGCGCGCAGAGAAGCGCTTATCGTTTTTTTCATACTGTTCCTTTTAGGATCCGCGGTCTATTTCAATTCGCTTCAGGGGGGATTTGTCTGGGACGACGAGATCGCCGTAAGGGATAACAGCCATATACGCAGCTGGTCGAATATCGGCAAGGTCTTTACCACGGATATCGGGGCAGGCGGCAGACAGTCCACCAATTATTATTACAGGCCCGTCCAGACGTTGGCCTACATGCTCGATTATTCGATATGGGGGCTAAACCCGGCCGGATATCATCTATCCAGCGTCATTTTACATATATTGACCGCTCTCTCTATATACTGGTTTCTGAAGCTGGTCTTTCACGAGGGCATGATCCCTTTATTTACTTCTATCCTTTTTCTTGTCCATCCGATACAGACCGAATCCGTCGCCGCGATCTGCGTAAAGGTAGAACTTATCGCGGCCCTGCTTATAATATTGACGATGATAGCGTACGTGAAGCTCTGCGAAAAAAGCGGGCCTTTTCTTTATATATGGATGGTATCTTGTTACACCGCGGCCCTCCTTGCAAAAGAACACAGCCTTATTGTTCCGGCGCTTTTCCTCGCGTACAATTTCTCGTTTAAGAAAAGGGTGAATATAAAGGCGCTTCTCTCAGTCTCGGCGCTCGCCGCTGTTTATCTGATCCTGCGGCTTGTCTTTCTAAAATCGGCCCCCGTCCATATGTCATTTATCGGGACCGCGATAGAGAGGGTGCCCGGTTTCTTCGCGGCGATAGCTTCGTATTTAAGGCTCTTATTATTTCCGGCAGACCTCCACGCGGAATACGGCATGGGGCCGTCCGCCTTTTTGCACCCAAAGGTGATCGCCGGGATGATCGTCTCCGCAGGCCTCATCGCGTACGCGTTGAAAAAAAGAGGGAATGAGCCGGCAGTGACTTTTGCCGTCCTCTGGTTTTTTACGGCGCTTTTACCGATGTCGAATATCTATCCTCTCGCGTTTTATATGGCGGAACATTATCTATATCTGCCGTCGCTGGGTTTTTTTGTATTCCTGGCGCTTAAGGCAGATTCACTTTTCAGGATCAAGGCATACAGGGTTTTTTCTATCGCTATCATGGCTATAGTGACGGCGTTATATTCCTACGCCGCGATAAAACAGAACCTTTACTGGCGCGATCCCGTCGGATTTTGCGAAAGGACCCTGCGCTATTCCGAAGGGAACCATCGCTTATACAACAATCTCGGCCTGGCGTATTTCCGGGACGGCAGGATAAAGGATGCTATAGACGCGTATAAGGAGGCGGTCCGCATAAATCCTGAGTACCCGAGGGCGCTGAATAATATGGGGTACGCGTATTATCGCGCAGGTCTCTATGGCGAAGCTTTAGCGTCTTTTGAAAAAGCGCTCGCGATAGACCCCGGATATCTCAGGGCGTATAATAATCTCGGACTTCTTTATTATGAGCTGGGCATGAATGGGAAGGCTATCGCCGC
>CAZYBX010000111.1:0-5373 GCA_964645565.1 uncultured Planctomycetia bacterium
TTCAAGCCTATGGACTCGCCCTTTGCCCTTTTGGCGCCTTTATTCGCGGCCTCCATCACGCCGGGGCCGGCGCCCGTTATTATCGTATAACCGTCTTTTACCAGGAGATACGCTATCCTCTCCGTCAATTCATAATACTTGGTGCCTCTTCCGGTCCTCGCCGAACCGAAAATAGATATGGCGGGCCCCACCTTAGACAGGGTCTCAAACCCTTCGACGAATTCGCCCATTATCCTGAACACACGCCACGGTTCTTCGGTCGTAAAATCATCGCGCTCTACTTTTTTCCCCATTTCGTCCCCCCCGCTTGATTATGCTATCCGAAACATACTATAAATATATACTGGAATCGGCTGATTTTCAAGAAAAATCACAGATTTTATGATATAATATATCGCAAATTATAGCAGGGAATGCGCGAAAGGAGCAGCCGATGAAAAAAATGACTTTACCTCTTTTTTTGGCCGTGATATTGACCCTCTCGGCCGCGCGGGCCTGTTACGGCGGCGATGTCCTCAAAAACGGGGGCTTTGAACAGGGGGATTTCCCTCCGGCGGAATGGAGCGATTGGAGCGGAAACGAGTACGATGACCCGAACAACGGCATCGCGGGGTTCCCCACGCCGAAGGAATCGGCCCGCGCGGGCGACAAGGCGGTAGGCAAAATATTATACGGCACAGGCAAGAGATGGGGCGGGATCAGCCAGACCGTCGGCATAGAGGGAGGCGGAAGGTTTGACGCGAGCGGATGGGTGATGAACAACAAAAACGACGTGGCGCTCGGCCGCGGAGCAAAAGTATTCATCGAAGTGAAATTCCTCGACGGAAACGAGGAAGAGCTCAAGCTGGTGAAGTCCAACGCCGTCACCCGCCCGACAAACTGGACGAGACTGACCGCGAACGGCCTGGTGCCGCAGAACGCCAGAAAAGCGGTCTTCAGCTTTGTCTTTATCGGAGAAAAGGGCTCGAGGGGCAAGGCGATCTTTGACGACGCTAAATTGATCATAGAGCGCTAGCTTTAGATACTGGAGGTGATGCCTCTCTTGGAGCCTGCTTTAAGGAAATCTATCAGGACCAGGACTTCCGCTCCCAGGTCAGCGCTCTCCAGTTTCTCTATCGCCTGATTCAATTTGAGTCCCGAAAGGTAAAGGACGTTATAGGCCTTCTTTATTTTATTCCTTGTATCCTGGGGAAAATCAGCCCTCCTCAATCCTACTACGTTCAAGCCGTATATCTTGCAATCTTCCCCTTTTGCCATCATATACGGGGGCACATCCTTGCTTACCCGCGTATTCGCGGCTATCATGGATATATCGCCGATCCTGGTAAATTGCTGCACCAGAGTATAAGCCGAAAGAAATGCCCTATCTCCCACGCGGACATGCCCTCCCAGAGCCGAACCGTTCGCGATCACCACGCTATTTCCGATCCTGCAGTCATGGCCTATATGGACAAATCCCATAATAAAATTATCGTCGCCTATTACCGTCGGCGAATCCTCCCTGCTTCCTCTGTGGACCGTCACATACTCCCGAAGCGCATTGCGCCTGCCGATAATAAGGCGCGTCGGCCTGTTTTTAAATGAGGTATCCTGAGGCAGATGCCCCAGGACAGCGCCCATGTGGACTTCGGAATCCTCGCCTATCTCTGTATACCGGCATATGTAGGCATTGGCCCATATCTTGACGCCCGGGCATATCTTTACCTTATCCTCTATCACCACATACGGGCCTACTTCGACATTGCCGGCTATCTCGGCGCCGGGATCTATTACCGCGGTCGGATGTATCGACAAATTACACCTCTTTAAAGCGAAACGGCCTATTCGCTGTCTCTTATAAATATCGTTTTGACACCCTTGCCCACTCTTCCCCAGTCCTTGCCTACGCCCTGGAGCGTCTCCCCGCAGCCGGAGAGTTGAAGCATCACGATCATCAAAAATACCGCTGCTAATATTTTTTTGAAAAATAATTGCATTGCGCACGCCTCCGTTTGTTTTATGGTTTTACCTTAAACGCGCCTCCTACTGCCAATACTCCGGATAAGAAGGCTTTAAAAAATCCTCTCCCTTTCTATAGGCGTCCATAAACGCCTGCACTATCAAAGGATCGAAGTGGGTACCCGAATTTTTTTCTATCTCTTTCACCGCCTCTTCGGCCGGCTTCTTCTCCTTATAAGGCCGCTCCGTCGTTATCGTATCAAAGGCATCCGCTACGGAGATTATACGCGAAGGCAGCGGGATCTCGTCTCCCTCCAGCCCGTCCGGATAACCCGAGCCGTCGAATCTTTCGTGATGGTGCCGCACGCACTCGATGATCTCGCCCAATTCCCTGATGGGGCCCAGTATATTGGCCCCTATTTCCGAATGCTTCTTGACTTCCTCGTACTCCTCATCCGTGAGCAGCCTGTCCTTATTCAATATATTATCGCGTATCCCGATCTTCCCGATATCGTGTAAAAGCGCCGAGATATGGAGGGTCTCCCTGAAATTATGATAATCCAGGATCTCGGGCATCTTCTCCATCTCATCCGCTATCTTAAGAGAATAGTGGGTCACGCGGGCGGTGTGACCGTGCGTATAAGGATCCCTCGCGTCGATAGCGGCGGCGAGAGCGATCGAGGTGTGGATAAAAAGCCTTCTCTCTTTATCGTATAGCGTCCCTATTTCTTTTACCTTCGACTGAAGGCTCGTTATGAGCTGCGAATTCGTGATAGCCATCGCCACGTCATTCGCCAGAGTCGCGAAGAAGCCTATTTCCTCATCGTTATATTTCTCCCCCGAAAGCTTGGGGCCCAGCACCAATACGCCCAGCAGGCTTTTTTTGTAATAAGCGGGTATACAGATCTCCGCCCTGAGGAGCTTCAATTCCGCTTCCAATTTCTTTAATTTTTCTTCCACCCCTTTATATTTACTTAGAAGCCCGGCGTCATTCAATACCTCCGGGACCCTTTGGGCGATAAGGGCGCCGTGCTCGTCTATCAAAAATACCTTCCTCTCGACAAAGACTGTTATAAGAGCGCTGTCCTGCGTGATCCTTACATAGCCGATGGGGATTTTTTTGCCTTCTTCGCCAACGCTGTCTATCAGGACATACGAATTATTCTTCTCCCTGTACAGCAATACGCCGGCATGGACCACCCTTACCTGCTCCGCGATTATGCGCACGATCATCCGGATAAGCCGGCTGGGCTTTTTGAACCGTATCATGCTCCTGGAGGCCTTTTCTATGACCTCCTGATAGTTGAGCTTCTCTGTCGGCTTCAATTTTCCCGAAGGCATGAAATGCGGCTTTTGGCCCAGGTACTTCTTTACAAATTGATCCTCTATGTCGTTCCAGCTATCGCCGTTTTTCATCGTTTTTACGCTCTTGGCCGCCGTTATTGCCCATTACCGCCCTGAGCAGCTCGTCAAGCACTAAGGGTTTTGTGATATAAGTCTCCGCCCCGCAGCGCTTCGCCTCCTCCATCTTCTCTATGTCGTCGATACAGGTGACCATTATCACCCTGAACTCGGGCTTCATCTTTTTGATCCGGCGCAGCGTCTCCATCCCGTCCATCTTAGGCATCCTGATATCCAGCAGCACCGTCAAGCTCTCCTCGTCCTTTACGAGCTCCATCGCCTCCTGCCCGTTCGGGGCCGTGATCACATCGACGCCCCTTTCCTTAAAAAAATCTCTTACGAAATTGCATATCTCGCACTCATCATCCACCACTAAAAGCTTGATCATCTTTTACCCCCGGCCTCATTCCCGACTGCATTTACGGCATTGCGAGCGCAGCGAAGCAATCTCAGAACCGTCATCCCTGACCGACCGCCCTTTTTATTATCTCCTCGAGCTCTTTCATGGACGCTATCGGCTTCTCCACATACGCGAAGACGCCCATATTTAAAAACCTCTTTTCGGTCCCGCCGTCTTCGTCCCTGAAAGCGGTGATCATGATAGCCTTGCCCCTGGGATGGATCCTCTGCATCTGCCTGAAAACCTGGTCTCCGTCTATCCCCGGCATCTTCAGGTCTATCAAGACTACGTCGGGCTTTTCCCGCTCGATGATGCTTAATCCGGTGGTCCCGCGCAGAGCGGTAAGCACATCGTATCCGCGAAGCGAGAAGTATGTCTTGATCATCTCCACAAAGCCCGCCTCGTCGTCTATCGTCAATATCTTCGGCCTATTCATATCTTAACTTTTTCGGCAACCGGAAATTCGAGCGTGAACGTCGTACCCCTGCCTACCTCGCTATACACCGATATCTTGCCTTTGTTCCTCTCGACAAGCTGGCGCACTATGAACAATCCGAGGCCTGTGCCTTTGCCCGGCTCCTTGGTCGTATAAAAAGGGTTAAAGATCTCGGTCATCTTGTCTTTGGGGATACCCGGCCCCGTATCGCTTATGTCGATCCTGATCTTCTCGCCCGCGGCCTTAGTATCTATAGATATCACGCCTTTTTCGCCGATTGCCTGGCCCGCGTTCCTTACGATATTAAACAACACCTGCTGCAATTGCTTGCGGTCGCATCGTATGTACGGCAGGTCGCCGGGGACATTGATGTTTATGTCTATCTTCTGCAGCTTGAGTTCATGGTCCACCAAAGACATCACTTCGTCTATCTCTTCCTTTATCTTGACATCTTCCGATATTTCACCCCTCGAGGGCTTGGCAAAACTCGAGAGCTTCTTGGTGATAGCGGTGGCTCTATCCGCCTCGCGCACCACCTTTTCCATTATCTTCATCGCCTCGGCTATCTGCTCCTCCTTCGACTTATTCTCATACAGGCCTTCCTTCTGGTTCAGCAAATAGACCTCGCATTGGCCCCTCGCGATACCCAAAGGATTGCAGATCTCGTGGTTGATCCCGGCGGCGAGCGTCCCGATAACAGCCATCTTCTCACGCTGGGCCGCCTCCGCCTCCAGCTGCATCGTCGTCGTCACATACTGGGCGTTGCTTATCGCGACCGACGCCGTCCCCGCCAGCGCCTCCAATGTCGCTATATCATCCGGATTATATTCTTCGCCGGATTTCTTCATCCCCAAGCTGATCAATCCAATCAACTCGTCGTGCACAATCAGGGGCAGTATAAATTCAGCTCCGAGCTTTTTAATGTCTTCCTTTATAGTGTCCACGTCGCGCATCTTCTCTATGTGTTCGTCTTTCTTTATGGGCATATGTGTCGTACCTAAAACCGTCATAAGGGGGCTTTCTTTGCTGAAAACAATGTTTCCCGCCCTTATCCCTCTCGCCGCCACGAGACTATACACCTCTTTACTCCTATCATATACCATGATACCGCAGCTCTCAAGCCTCATGATGTCGACCAGATCGTCCACGACCCTCTTTGCAAGCTTGTCCAGATCCATGATCGTCATGACTTCATGCG
>CAZYBX010000112.1:0-5286 GCA_964645565.1 uncultured Planctomycetia bacterium
CCCGAATGGCGAGCCTATCGCAAGGACCGTATCCGCTACCTGTATCATGTCGGAATCACCGATCACGGCCGCAGGTAAAGCCTCCCGGGGATAAATCTTTAATATGGCGATATCGTTCTTGGTATCTTTCTCGATTATCTCGGCGGCGTATGCCCTTCTTTCATATCCGAATGTTATGACTTTAAGATTCTGGGCGCCGGCCGCGACATGGGCATTGGTAACGATAAATCCCCTGCGGTCAATTATAATCCCTGTACCTAAGGACTGTTCTTCAACGAACCGAATCGCGGGGTCATCAAAGGTAACCGAACTTACCCTGGCCCCTCCCCTTCTGGCGGTTATTTTCTCGGCCGTTATATTTACCACCGCCGGTCGAATAGAGGTAAAAGCGGCCGCCAGGTCATCATCGGAACAGGTCAACTTCAGATTGGGGCTTGACACGGGCGGATTTGAGGTCTGCCCCAGGCCGGCAGGCGCCCTTGTCTCATCCAGGGATTCTTCCTGTAAGGCCGCTTTTTTGTTGCGAAGGCTGTCCAATCTAAATATACCGGTACTGTTTCGGGTGCCGTAAAGACCCCAGTTTACAGCCCCCCAAGATATGATGACAAAATTTATCACCAGCAACACCAGCACGATCCCCAGTATATTTTTTGTAACCCATTCCTTCATATTCACGGTCTGCCTCCCATCTCAAATACCCCCGTCATACGCTTCCTCGTCTTCCCTATACCGCTCGCCCGACTCTTCCAGCCGTTTGCACACGGGCTTGTCATAATCATCTTCCTCGTTTATGTGCTCCGTACGCACAAGATTATCGTCCTGTAAAGGAGCGCTCCCCCTCGTAAAGACGGAAAATAATCTCTCCCGCAGGGTTACCCCGGTCTGCGGCCCGTCGGCAACCTTAATGCCCGATGAATCAATAGGCACATAACGAGCAACGCCCCGCGAATAAATGTCAAGCAGGGCGGTCGTGTCTTTATCGGACCGGATAGCGCCGAAAAAGTCATCCATATCCTCTACGGGCGTCTTGTCTACGCCGGTAATAACTTCCCCTCTCCTGAGGCCCGCTTCGTATGCCGCCCCATCCGGCGCCACAGATAGAATTATCACACCGTTGACGTCATTCGGTATATTATATAAATCCCTGAGAAGCGGGCTGAGGGAAGACAGGGACACACCCCAATCCGCGCCGTTCTTTTCGGCTATCCCGGCCGTATCCGGAACAGAAGGCGGTTCTACGAGGCAAGCGTAAACCGAATCTTTTTTGCCGTCCCTGATATAGACAATCCTTACGGTGTCACCAACATTGAGTTCCGACATTATTTCTTTAAATCTATCCGTATCCTTGACCGTGCGGTTATTTAAGGCCGCTATTACGTCGGCTCTCTTCAAACCCGCTTTTTCAGCCGGGGAATCAGGCACGACATTATTCACGAATACCCCGGCTTTAGTTTTCAGATCCAGCTCTTCGGCAATAACAGGGTCTATGGAAATAATCTCCACTCCCAGAAAGCAGGATGGGCCGGAAGAGGCGTTTTCAGCGCCGGAGGTCCGCACCATTGAGGCCCTAACAAAGCCCAGGGTATCAGCCTCCTGTATATTTTCGTAAATATAGGCGGAACTGCCGGTAATATTTAAGTATATTATATAGCCGATGAACCCGGCCACCATACCCGCGCTGACAAACACCCATTTAGTATAGGCCTTGGGGCATCTATCCAGTTCTTCCTGCTTTGCCATTATTCCTCAGACTCGCCTTCCAATTCCTTAATTCTTTGTTCATGTTTTTTAAGCTTTTTACCCATCCAGAACACAACAACGATTAACGCCAATAATAATAACTGTCCGAGTGTCATGCGTCTCCTCCTCTTTTATTCTGTCTTATCGTTTCCTCATGCCCAAAAGCCGCAAAAACTGCGCTATGGCTAAAAGGGCCGCTATTATATAGGTAAGGGCCGCCGCCCTTAAGACCTCTTCTATATCTTTAAGTTCTCTGTCATCGGCTATCTTGTTATCCTTAATATACCGCAGGGCCCTGGAGGAGGCCTCCAGCTCCACAGGCAGGGTAACAAGATAAAAAATGACTACGCCTAAAAATAAAAATAACGCCAGATTTATGAAAAACGCGGAGGCGATTATCCCCCCAAGCAATATCCCGAAAAAGAGAAAAGGTAATATCAAATATGAGGCCTTTTCGACAATCGGGGCGATATTGTTGCGTAACCTTACCGGGGCATAACCTGTCCCGTCCTGCACCGCGTGCGCGGCCTCATGAGCGGCAATCCCTACCGCGGATATGGACGAGCCGCGTGAAACCGCGCGGGAAAGCCTTATCACCTTGTGGCGCGGGTCATAGTGGTCTCCGAGTTCAGGGCGCACCTCTTCTATAACAATATCCTTCAAGCCTGCCTGGTTAACCATAGTTCTCGCAAGGCGGCCGCCGGCGATGCCCTTCTTTGTCGGCTTCCTTGAATACTTTAAAAATATATCTCTGACTCTATTCTGCGCAATAATACCTCCCGCGATAAGAGGTATAATTGCTATTCCGGCAATCACATACAATGTCGTCATTCTCTCCGCCTTTTTTCGCCGAATTGATCACTTATTACTAATTACCGACGGTTGATAACCGTTCTCAGCTATTTCGATACGCAATCCCGGCGCCTCCCGGGGGAAGCGTCCAATCTATATTATGCATCTCACATGCGACACGGCAGGTCCCGCATTCAAGGCAGTTTTCATACTGAATCTTTACTTCTTCCGCCCGCTCATCCCATTCATAGACCCCCGCCGGACATATATGTGTACATATACGGCTTAAGCACTCCCCGCATAGGCGCTTGTCAACCTTTATATGGGAGCCCCTATACTCTTTTCTGCAAACCGTAAATAACTTCTCCTCCAAGGTCGGCTTTTTAGTTTTCCCGGCTTCTGCCTTTATCCCGCCGCTCACTGACCGCTGATTACCGATGACTGAACTCATATCCCGCCTCTCATCATCGATATAAAGGCCTTGGTTGCCTTTACTACATTTATCTTACTTTTTAATTGCCTGAAGGCGTCTTTCTTGACAACCCTTTTTGGAGTGTTGCTCACTTCAAAATACTTGAGAAGAGCGTCTTTAACCGCGTGGGGGTAATCATTGACAAATTCTTTATGCGTATGCATAATATCCATGAAGTCGCGGCAATTTCTCATATCATCCAGGACAAAAGATTTCTCTAAAAGCCGGGTGTAATAACTTAAGCTCCCGGCATCATACGTTCTTTTTTTCCTGTTCTTTAAAATTGTTTTGGCGGCCATAATCCCCGATGCCATGGCCATATTTATCCCCTCATGGAAGAAACTATTGTTCAAAAGACCCGCCGCGTCGCCTGCTACCAGAAGGCCGTCGGTATATAACTTCGGAATATTTTTATAGCCGTCCGCCGGTATCATATGCGCCGAATACTCTATTGTCTTGCCGCCTTTAATTAACGGAGCTATACACGGATGGGATTTAAACTGCTCAAGAAGCTCATTCGGCGAAACAGGCTCTTTTTGCCTGTACAATTCACTTATAAGAACGCCAAACCCGACCGACAGCGAATCGCGGTTGGTGTAGATAAAACCGTTTCCAAGCATACCTGAAACAGAGGCGCCAAAATACTCACAAGCAGCCCCTTCTTTTCCTTTTATGGCAAACCTTTCCTCAATCACCTTTTTAGGAAGTTCTATTACCTCCTTAACGGCTACTGAACGGGCGCGCATGGACAACCTGTTGCGTAAACCCGCCTTCTCGGAAAGAAGGGAATTGGCCCCTTCGGCGCAGACTATAACATCCGCCAATAGAGAATTCTCGTCGCCCCGGCCCGAAACCAGGCCCACGATTCTCTTTTTATCATCCCAGAGAAAATCCTTCACCATGACATCGTTTATAATACATGCGCCCTCTTTTTCGGCCTCGCGCGCGAACCACCTGTCAAACATCGATCTTTTAACTATGAATGAATGGTTGTAAGGCGGTTTTTTAAATTCTTCCGGCTCGAAATTCACGGCTATCTCGGAATTATCTACAAGCATGGAGTAACGTTTCTTGGCCACAAACCTCTCTATCGGGGCCTCGTTATAAAAATCGGGCAGCATTTCATTCATCTGGCTGGAAAAGAATATGCCTCCGAACATGTTTTTTGCGCCCGGATATTCGCCCCGCTCCAGAATACACACATCCACACCGGCCCTGGCAAGGACAAGGCCGCAGGATACACCTGCGGGCCCTGCGCCAATGATGACAACCTCGCATCTGTCTCTATCCGCTATCATCAGTTTCCTTTTTTAAAACTATTATACACTTTCGCCATTTTGTTTACTAACCTGTTAAGATTATGGCCGGTAGTATAGCTAATTTTTTGCAGGAAAAAATTCTTTTTCCCATATGATTTGCCCTTGCCGGACCGCCCGCTTCGGGCATCAGTTTCCCCGCCTTTTTCTTTGAAGAAATCCAAAAAATATCCGCAATCCATGCAATTACCTTCGCATAGGATCCTCTCTCTGCCAAACTGCTTTACCAATATAAAGCAATGGTCGACCTTCCGGTTAAAAATTAAACAATTTGCACATTCTTTATCGCAACTTTTCTTTTCATTGTATTCCCAACATCGCAAAGAGATATTGTCCCCCTGCCCGCTTTTTTCCCTTTTAATATGCTGCGTTTCTAATATAGATATTACTTCTGACATAGAAATTCTGTTATGCCCTCCCAGGGTCTTCATGGCATTGATTTTGCCGTCGTTAACCCAATTTATTATCGTAAACCGGGAAACCCCGCAAATATTGGCAAGTTCTGAAGTCGTTATGAAAATTTTTTCTTTATCCGGGACGGCGGCAGCTATGTTGACGGCTTTATTATGTGGAATTTTTTTCTGGGAAGTCTTTTCCTGATGGTGGGGCGACTCTCTCATATTAGAAACACTCGAATATTTATATGTTTACGAACAGGCGTTTCAACAATTTCAACATTAATGACATTACTATAGCGACGCGCGCGTTATTTGTCAAGAAAAAAAATTCACCCTTCGTTTTATGGGCCGGCGTTAATTTGGGTTTGACGTTATCATATGCAATGGGTTATAATATCAGCATGATGCCCAAGTGGTTTCACCTAAGCATCCGGAAGAGAATTTATCAATAAGATGCGGAATCGATTAACGAAACAAAAAAGGGCTTTCACATTCATACTGACAGCCGTATTCATCGTATCTACAGCCGGCAGTTCATTCGCTCTTTCCGTAGCAAAAAAGGAGTTAT
>CAZYBX010000113.1:0-5206 GCA_964645565.1 uncultured Planctomycetia bacterium
GCACTATCACTCCCAGGAGCGCCACCACATTGAGCGACGTCTTAGTTATAAATAAGGCCAGCACGACCCCCATGATAGAAAGCGGCACGGTGAACATTATCACGAAAGGCTGCCACAACGATTCAAACTGCGCCGCCATGATCATGTATACGACTACTATGGCCAAAATAAGGGCAAAGCGCAGGCTGTTGAAGGATTCGCTCATCTGCTGCCGTTCGCCCGTTAAAGCGGGCTTCGAATATCCGTGAGGGAGTTCCATAGCGTCGAGAAAACCGGATACGTCTTTTATGACTTCGTTTATCTTACGTTCGAATACGTTCGCGTATATGATTATCGTCCTCTCTTTATCTATCCTCTTTATCTCACTCGGGCCTGTCCCGGACTTTAATTGAGCCACCTCCTCCAACGGCACTTTTATATCGTCCGGCGAGATGATCCTCATCTGTTTTATGACGTCAAAATCATCTCTGTCTTCTTTTCTCAGCCTGACTCTTATGTCTATCTCGTTCCCCTCTTCCTTGAAGGTCGTCGCTATCCAGCCGTCGATGGCGATCTGGGCGGTCTGCGCTATATCCCTCACGGAGATGTTGTAGAGGGACGCCTTATCCTTGTTCACTACCACCTTTGTCTCCGGGGCCGGTTCCTCCAGACTGCTCTTTACGTCATAGATGCCTTCTATTCTGCTTATACCGGCCATAGTCTTCTCCGACAGCGCTATAAGCTCCTCCAGGTTCGCCCCTTTGACTTCGATGACTATAGGGGCGTTTTCTTCCTGAAAAGCCGACTGCATGACGCTCTGAGAAAGGATGAACTTTACGTCTCCGTTCTCCGTATCGACCGCTTCCAGCTTTTTCTTAAGGTCCTGTATAAACATATCCGTGCTTATTTCCCTGGTTTCGTCAAGGCTGACTACTATCTGCGACTGGCTGCTTTTCAGCATCTCCACGGCTCCCGATTCGGAGGCATCTTCCCTGTTGGATCCGACCGTGGCGCTTACGCTTTTGACACGCTCCATACCGAGGGCCGTCTCTTCTATCCGCCTGGATACTTCATTGGTGACTTCCAGCTTCGTGCCGGAGGGCATGTCGAGCTTTATAATAAACTGCCCCTCGTCCACCTTGGGCATGAATTCTTTCCCTATATACCGGAGTAAGGAGAGGCTGGCCGCAAACAGTATCAATATAAGCAGCAGATAGAGCCTTCTGCGGGCAAGAAAACCCCTTAATATCCTGGAATATATACCGCTTAAATTATCGACCCAGCTCGACGGCGCTTTTTGACCCGAGACATCCCCTTCCCTCCCCGCGACGGCAAGCCTGGGTATAAGCGAAAGCGCGACGAAAAGCGAAGCCATGACCGAGAACGTAATAGTAAAAGCCAGGTCCTTGAATATCTGGCCGGCTATCCCCACTACGAATGCGAGCGGCAAAAAAACGGCCACGGTCGTCAACGTGCTGGCGGTGATAGCGGCGTTTACCTCTTCCGTGCCGGCTATGGCCGCGCTTTTGGGATCCTTGCCCAGAAAGCGGTGCCTGAATATATTCTCTATGACCACTATCGCGTTATCCACAAGCATGCCGATGCCCAATGCCAAACCGCCGAACGAGATGATATTTATCGATATCCCGGAAAAATACATAAGACTGAACGCGGACATGACCGATACCGGTATTGCGAAGGCCACGATCGCGGAATTCTTAAAATTCCTGAAAAATACGAGAAGCACCAATATCGCGAGCGCGCCGCCCTGCAGCGCGGCGCTTGCCACCCCGTTAATGGCGCTTCTTATGAATTTCGACTGGTCGTAATCCACATGGACGCCGACTCTGTCGGGCAGTATCTCCTTTATTTTTTCCAGCTCCGCCGAGACATTCCGGACGGTCCTTATGGTATTGGCGTCTGCCTGTTTCTGTATGGAGACGGATACGTTCTCTTTTCCGTTATAGCGGGCGTAGCTTGTCTTTTCCTTGAAGCCGTTTTTTACCGTCGCGACATCGCTGAGTTTTATCAGCCTCCTCTTTTTG
Organism: uncultured Planctomycetia bacterium; assembly: GCA_964645565.1. Classification (GTDB taxonomy): domain Bacteria; phylum Omnitrophota; class Gorgyraeia; order JAHIPI01; family JAHIPI01; genus BS750m-G14. The sequence goes on from CAZYBX010000113.1 coordinate 2,025, forward strand.
ATAAGCTGCTCGTCATCTCTGCCGGACCCGTACCTGGCCTCCTCCGGTTCATCGACCGCTATTACCGTCCTGTCGATATCGGCCACAGCCTCATATTCGCCTATCGTCCTTATGAGCCATTCAAAAAAATCCTCCTTGGTCGTGCCCGCGGGATAATTCAGGTTTGAATCCCGTATGGAATCGACGACGGATATAAGGTCTATGCCGGAGTTCTGAAGCGCCCCTCCGTTCACGTCGACCTGTATCTCCCTCTCTATGCCTCCTGATATGGAGCAGGAAGCCACTCCTTCCACCTTCTCAAGCTTGTCTTTTATATACCTCTTCGAGATCTCGAATAATTCATTAAGCGACCTGTCTCCGCTGACGTTCAACGTCATGATCGGTTTTGCGAAAGGGTTGAATTTCATAACGATAGGCTCTTCCGCTTCTCTGGGCAGCTTCTCCTTTACGAGGTCGATCTTCTCCCTCATCCCCAGAGCCGCGAAATTCATATCCGTCCCCCAGTCGAACTCCACTATCACTATGGAAGTGCCTTCCCGGGACGTAGACATGACGCGTCTGGCATTTTTTACCGTCCCTACGGATTCTTCGATCACTTTTGTGATGAGGGTCTCTACTTCTTCGGGGGCCGCGTTCGTATAATTAGTCAATACGGTAAGCTGCGGATATGTTATCGGCGGGAAGAGTTCCTGCGGCAATCGCACCAGGGATATGACCCCGAGGAGGATCACCCCTAGAAATATCATCGTAACCGTTACGGGCCTTTTGACTGAAAAAGAGGGTAAACTCATCGATCCTATTCTTCACCTATTATTTCGATCCTCGCACCGTCTCTGATCGATTCCTTGGCTCTGGGTGACTCGAGGACTATCTCCTGGCCTTCCGCGACTCCCTGGAGGATCAGCGCAAAGTCCTCCGATGCCCTCTCCACTTTGACCGGGAGGATCTTTGCCGCAACACCCGCGGACCTGTCTACGCCGAATACAATATAGCCGTCCTCCGTCTTTTTAAGGGCCTGTCTCGGCACTACAAGAGCGTCCTTCTTCTCAAAAGTGGTTATCTCCGATTTCGCGAACATACCGGGCTTTATGACGTGTTCTTCGTTCAGCATAAGTATCCTCACGGTCTGCGTCCGGCTTCTGCCCTCGATCATCGGCGAAACTGAATCTACGGCCCCCTCAAAGACCCTGTCCGGAAACGTATCAAGAGCGACCTTTACCCCCTGCCCGACCTGTACCTTGCCTATATCTTTCTCTATAATCCCCACTTCACAGAATACCTTGTTGATATCCAGGAAAGTGGCTACTACGTCATTGGGCTCCACCAGCTCGCCCTCATTGACCTTGCGGGTGCCCATTATGCCGCCGGAAGGCGCGTAGAAATTCCTCTTGACCAGGTCCAGATGGGACGACTGCACCTCGAGCTCGCTCTGCCTCAGGGTATCCTTCGTTATGGCCCCGAGGTCGTAAAGCTTCTTATTCTTGGAGTATTCGATAGTCGCATATTCAAGCCGGAGCTCTTCCGCCTTCTGGTCCTGGGAGACGACGAGCTCGCCTTTTTTTATCTCATCCCCTTCCTTAAAATAGAACTTCGAGATAATGCCGCTTACCTCAAACTTTATCGGTATATCCTCGAAGCCCTTTATCGTCCCGAACGAGGCGATAGTATCTTTATAATCCATCCTGCCCACGACCGCTATCTTGACCGGGATAACCTCTTCGGCCGCCTCATCCATGGCTATTTGTGAAGACTGATCCCTGACCTCGGCCTTGCCTTTAAAAAACTTTTCGGCCAAAGCCCCAAGCGGGAATCTGTCCCTTATCAAGACACTGCCCCTCATGATAAGAAGCGCGCCGGCTATGATAAGCAGGGATACTATTATTTTATGCTTTTTTGGAAATCTCATTTTAAAAATATTCCTCCAGGCCCATGGCTTTGTTCAGGGCCGCAATAGACGTGTTCAGATTTTTCTCGGCGTCCAGATAGTTTTCTACCGCTTCGGCGAGGGCAAGCGTGTTTTCGAATAATTCGGAAATCTCGGTCTCTCCTATGCTGTGCTTGACTTCGATTATCTTAGCCTCTTTCTCCCGGTATATCTTTTGCGCCTCCGCGGCTTCCATCTCAATACGCGCCTTTTCGTATCCGTAATAAGCCTCCTTCACCTCCATGATCACCTGCTTCCTTATGCCGTTCAGCTCTTCCCTGGCTCTCATATTGGCTATCTCGGCCTCCTGTTTCTCCGAGAACTGTTTCATGTTATCCAAAATGCCTAATTTCAACACAGTGCCCTTGGACATCGACCCCGAGTAGTATGTGCTTATGCTCGATGTGTCTTCTTTTTTGTACCTCGAAAAACTGCCGGTGCTTCCGTAAAAAGGCCATGTCGCCTCGACGCCCGCGTACCACTTCTTATGCGGGTCGAGCGGGGACGGCTCGGTCACTTCCGATGCCTTTTTATAGTATCCCGTCAGATCGACCTGCGGCATGCCCCTGGCCTCGGCTATCTTTTTACCGTAATCCGTCGACTTAACGGTAAATTCGCTCATCTTCAGGTCCGGCCTGTTTTCCATCGCGAGGGAAAGGCATGTGTCCATATCCTTATCCACGATCTTGCTCTCGAAAGCCGTTTCGATATCGATGACTCCGATATCCTTCATGTTCATCGCCTGCTCAAGGGCGAGCCGCGCCAGGTCATAATCGTTGTCCGCTGATATGCTCCGGTAATAAAGCTGATTGGCCTTGGACTCGGCTCCCAAAAATTCGATATCCGAGACGAGGCCGTTCTCATGTTTGTCATGCGCCATCTTGCAAAGAGGCTTCACGTCCTCATAAAGCGCTTTGATATATTCGCGGAATTTCTTGGCCTTGACGAATTGATAATACGCTTCGGCGACTTCGAAATACAGATCTATCTTGACAAGGTCGTAATTCTTTTCCGCGATGCTCAGATTGGCCTTCGACTGGCCGAGCGTATGTATAAGCTCCCCGGAGTGGAAGGCCGGCTGCCTTCCTTCCATGCCGTATTCCACGCCTTCCAGCTTCCCGTCGCGGTCGCCGCCGGTCCTGGCCCAGGAAAGGGTCATCGACGGAAGGAAAGCCCTTCTCGCCTCCCACACCTTTATCTTGGCCAGGCCTATCTGTTCTTTGGCTATCTGGAACAAGAGGCTTCTCTCTTCGGCGAT
>CAZYBX010000114.1:0-5185 GCA_964645565.1 uncultured Planctomycetia bacterium
TTCCACCTGGCCGAAGTGATCTATATGCCCCGCGCCGCTATTATTTCCGACAGGGTAATGCTCGGTTTGATCCTGTCGACTATTACTTACCTTTGGGCGCATGAGGTCCGTGATAGAAAAAGATATGAACTGCTGAGCAGAGAACTTTTTACCGCGCACGAGGAGTTGAAAGAAGCCAATATATCCACCATGAAGGCCCTTGTGATAAGCGAGGAAGCGAGGGACCCGTATCTGGCCGGCCATAGCCGCCGTGTGACGGAATTAGCCGTGTCCATCGCCGAAAGGTCCGGTATCGGCGAGGCTGATAAGAGGCACCTGGAGTACGCGGGCTATCTGCATGACATCGGCAAACTCGGAATCTGCGACGATATATTGCATAAACCGGGCGGATTGAGCGAGGCCGAGTGGAAGGTCATGAAGCAGCATCCCGAAACCGCGCTTGAGATACTGGCGCCTCTTAAGTTCCTGCCCGAGGAAAAGGTTATAATTAAGTACCACCACGAAAGATATGACGGAAGGGGCTACCCTGAGGGCCTTGAGGGCGACGAGATACCTTTAGGATCGCGCATACTGGCGGTGGCCGATTCCTTTGACGCGATGAACTCCAACAGGCCGTATCGGCCTCCCCTCTCGAAGAATAAGATAATCTCGGAATTCGAGGCCGCGCGCGGTTCTCAATTCGACCCGAAAATAGTGGACATCTTTCTGGATCTCGTCAGAAACAGGGATAACGTTTTTAAAGGATGACTATATGAGCGAAAAAAAATCCGATAACGGCAGCGAAAGAAGGCAATACCTCAGGCTCGACTCGGCGTTCCCCATCGAGTTTCAATTGATAGACCCGAGCGACAGGACAGCGATCTCAGAGCTGAGAGAAGGGTTTACCAGGAATGTGGGAAAAGGCGGCATGGGGATATTCGCCAAGACGCTCAAGGAACAGGACAAGTCTTTTTTTGATTTTGTCCCGCGCCGGACAAAGGTCAAGCTTGTCATAAATATCCCGCTTGACAGCGACCCCATAGAAAGCTTCGCGACCGTCGAATGGATAGAGAAGACCGCCGGCCCCATAGTGGACACCTATCTTTTCGGAGTGTCGTATGATTTCATTAACGAGATAGATTACGACAAGATCATGAGCTATGTAAAGTGGCTGCGGTTAAGACCCAAGCTGATATTTTTAACTCTGATCTTACTGGCCGCGGCTTTCCTTTTTTCCGCAGGATTTCTCTATAAAGTAAACGCCAGAAGGATGGAGAGCGAAAAGAAGCTTGAGGAATCGGTCGTGGAGGGGAGGCTTGCCAGGGCCGCAAAAGCGGAGGCCGAGCAAATAATGGAGGGGATGGAGAGCACGCTGGATACGCTCGAAAAAAGGCAGGCGGCTATACAGGCGGCCTTTCTGAAGCTCGCAGAGGAAAAGAAGGCTTTAGAGAGGATCTCGGAATTAAGCGAGGAGACGCGAAAAGACCTCGAGGACCAGGTAGAGGAGATGGCCAGAGAAAGAGAGATATTGGAGGAGGAGATGGACCAGCGGGAGCTGGAAGCAATACAGGAATCCGACGAATATGAGGACGCGGAAAAAAAAGACGCTAAAAAAATATCCGAAGACAGACTAATGGCCGAAGAAGCCAATTATAACAAATTCAGGGAGCTCATCCTAAATGAAAAGATACAGAGCCTCAGCGCATATGTTTCTACGCATAGGAGCAGCATATATCACGCGGCGGCGCTCTTCGCCCTGGCCGAATTGAGATATAAAAGCGGTGAAAGGACTCTTGCCGAGGTCAATTATAAGCAGATAATAGAATTCTACCCGAGAAGCAAATACGCGTTATATTCGAGCCATAGGCTGGACCAGTTGAGGTCAAACTACGTATATGAACACAATACCCTGCAGGATATTTATAATCAGTACAGCCTTCCGGAATTATCCGACTATCGCGACATCGAGCCGTACGTAAGATAGATCGATTAAAATAAGTTAAGCGAACTAAAACTTATATAAGTGCATAACCCCAATTTAAGGCTTGACTTTCTGTAGAGTTTTGTGTATAATCAACCACATTATAACTTATTACCGAAGGAGGGGAAATGGCTATAAGGGCATATGTTTTAATGAATCTGGTCACATCTGATCTGTCAAGCACCATGACGCAATTGAGGGAGATCAGGGAAGTCAAGAATGCCGATGCCGTGATCGGCCCGTATGACTGCATCGCGGAGGTCGAAGCCGAAAATATGGATCTACTCGGAAAAGTGGTGGTGAACAGGATATTGAAGGTGGACGGTGTCGCCAAGACTCTGACATGCGTCAAACTATAGGAGGAAAATGAAGACAAGGCTTTCTTTCTTTAAAAAGACACAGGATATAAAAAACAAGTCATTCAAGCGTTTTAACGAATGGTCGAAAAAATATGATAAAAGCGTTCTCCAGCGCCTTGTATTCAGACGCTCTCACGTTATGTTTATCGACAGCATCGTCAGCGATAATAGGCCCTTCAGGATACTGGACATCGGATGCGGCACGGGAGAATTCGCGTTAAAATTGAAACAACGGAGAAGCGACATCCATTTTGCCGGCGTGGATATCTCGAACGAGATGATAGGCGTAGCCAGGAAAAAATTTGAATCCGACGACAAGGTGGAATTCCGCGTAAGCGACGCCGAGCATATGCCTTACGCCGATAATACGTTCGATTATATCACATGCTCGCATTCCTTCCATCATTACCCCAATAAGAGAAAGGCGATACGCGAGATGTTCCGCGTGCTTAAGGACAGCGGCAAGGTGATGATAATCGACGGCTGCAAGGACTCGCCCAGAGGCAGGTTCATATTCGACTTCATAGTCAGAAGGCACGAGATAAACGTCCATCACCTTCACAGCAAGCAGTTCCAGAAGATCATGGGCAGGACGGGGTTCAGGGACATCTACCAGAGGATATTTAATCCTTTCATACCGCTCCTGTTCACGATGGGAGTCGCGAAAAAGGAGAAACAATGACAATCTTTCTTACGGGCGCTACGGGCTTCATAGGAAGCCATCTTGCCCGGCGCCTTGCATCAGGCGGGCATAAATTAAAATGCCTGGCCCGGCCTACCAGCGACACGACTTTCCTGAAAGGGTTGAACGCCTCGGTCGTCATAGAGGATATTACCGATAAAGATGCAATGAAGAATGCCCTGCAAGGGGTGGACCTTGTATATCACAGCGCGGCGGTGGTCGGGGAATGGATCTCAAAAGATGAAGCGAATAAAATAAACATCGACGGCACGCAGGTCCTTTTAGAGGCAAGCCTGGAAGCGAAGGTCAAAAGGTTTATCCATGTGAGCTCGCTCGGCGTGCTCGGCATGAGAAACCATTATAATACGCCCGCTGACGCGCCCCTTAAAGAAGTGGGCGATACTTACGTGGATACCAAGGTCAGGTCGGAGAGGGTCGTAATGGATTTTTTCCGGCAAAAAGGCCTGCCGTGCGTGATAGTAAGGCCGGGTTTTGTGTTCGGGCCGGGCGACAGAAGGTTTCTCCCGAGGATGCTCGGCCTGATAGAGGAAAAGAAGTTTTTCTTTCTGGGCAAGGGTAATAATATAATGAATCTCGTATATATTGACAATCTGATAGATGTCCTGATCGAGGCCGGAAAAAGGGATAGCGCGATAGGCCAGATATACAATGTCACCAATAAGGACAAGGTGACGATGAAGGATTTCGTGTTTATGATCTGTGATACGCTCGGCGTCGAAAGGCCCCGCAAATCCATACCTTTTCCTATAGCCAAATTCGCCGCCTCGGCAATGGAAGCGCACAGCAGATTGACGAACAAGAAAGAACCCCCCAAGCTTACCAAGGCGCGCGTAAAAGTCGCCGGCCTCAATCTAGACTTCGACATATCCAAGACCATCAAAGACCTCGAGTATGATTCGAGGATCAGTATAAGAGAGGGCCTGGAGAAGACCCTCCAGGCAGCTAAGTAATATACGCCGGTCATTATGGTATCTTCCGCCGATAGCGTCATGAACCAGATAATGGATAATATCAAAAAGAGGCGCAGCAAAAGGTATTTTAGCGGCGAGAAAATACCGGAAGAAAAGATAAACGAGATAATCGAAGCCGGCCGTTATGCCCCGAGCGCTCTCAACAAACAACCGTGGAAATTCATCGTCCTTACCAACAGCGGCAAGATAAAAGACCTCTCCGGCATCGTGAAGGATGCCTACCGCAGGATATCCAGATTCTTACCCCTCCTTAAGGTTCTAAAGCCCATGCTCAGAGATCCTCAAGTGGCAGCCGCCATAAATAAGACGCTATCCGGCGGTGAGGATAGCGTGTTTTATAGCGCTCCTCTGCTTATTTTAGTGGTCGCGGATAAAAAAGACCCGTATGCCGAGAGGGATTGCGCCATGGCCTCTCAGAATATGATGCTGTACGCGCATTCCGTCGGGATACGCAGCTGCTACATAGGCAGGGCCGACATCCTTATGATGAGCGGCCGGGCCAGGGATATGATCGGCCTGCCTTCGGGCTGCGCGATAAAGTCGGCTGTCGTATTCGGCTATTCTCCGGAAGGCGATAAGGATATGCCCGTTCCTCGGAGAAAAAAGGACAATATCATAAACTGGGTGCGCTGATGAGAGAATCACTGGGTGAATATAAGACTCGTGACGGGAAGGCATCGTCTTTCAGGAAGTGGTCCGGCGTGAAAGACGTGATAGTCTATCTTCACGGCATCGAGTCGCATTCGGGCTGGTTTTCTCATTTCGCCTCCGCTCTGAACGAGAGCGGATACACCGTCTACGGCGTGGACAGAAGAGGTTCCGGGCTCAACGCGGAAGATAGAGGCGATATCGCGGATTACAACGTCTTTCTGGACGATATAGAGGACGCGTTAAAATTCATCGGAGAGCAGAATAACGGAAAAAAAATATATCTCATGGGCATATGCTGGGGCGCGCTGTTAGCGGTAAACTATCTGGCGGGGGCCAGGGTCAAACCGGACGGTCTCGTATTGTTGTCGCCGGCCGTCTACCGGAAGGTAACCTTCAGCTTATGCGTAAAGGCGCTGGCGAGGTTATCGTTCCTCATCAATCCGCGCATATGTTTTAACATCCCCATCAAAGACAGTATGTTTACCCCGAACGAGACACGCCTGGATATCATCAGGAAAGACCCCCTGCGCCTGCGGTCTTT
>CAZYBX010000115.1:0-5173 GCA_964645565.1 uncultured Planctomycetia bacterium
ATTGCACCAGAGATTAACTTTTGAAAAAGAACGGGATAATTACGATAGTCAGCTTAATTTTGAGCCAGCGGAGATGACAGCTTTTATTATGAAAGGATTAGCCAAGATCCTTTTACATATTACTACAAACGAAAGCCTGCTTAAGGAGTTTGAATCAATTGAAAGCTGACTTATTGATTGTGAGGCGAGTCTTCTTTCCCTGCGGGACAAGCTCGTGCTAATGGCACGCGAGCCTCTGTTACTCGCGAGAAAGGAGAGTATCATGTCTAAAGATGCACCTGGAATGAAGGGAATTCGTTCTAGGAACAAAGATGGGCAGTTACGCGATAAACGTGACGATACCCATATTGGCACTGTTGAAAAACAATATAGTGTCGACCTAGGCGCAAAATCCAATATGCATTTAGGTACATTCCTAAAGCAACATCGGATTAAGTCCCTGAATGATTTAATTACTGGTAAGTAGTTAAATCCTGGCTCGCCTCACATTTTTCTTTATTGAGATTTGTTTTGTCCCAGCGAAAATCCTGCCTTTTATGCCTGCCGGTAGCTCGGCAATGCGCCGACCCCGAATAAAAATTCTTCTATGAAGTTCTGCTTTCGGGGGAGGCGCTGCGGGCGAGTCCCTTAATGGCATTGCCTTTTTAGGCTTATTGCATGGCTGGCGAGGACGCGAACGGCCGCAGGCCGGGCGCGGGCGGCCTGCGGCCGTGCCGAGCCTGCGTGTTCATTTCCCTTGATTTTGCCCTTTCTTTATAGTATTCTATTAAAGCAAATTTAGTCGTATAAAAACAATTAGCGTTTTGGGTTTTCGTCCGGTGAAGGACGCCAGCTATTTAATATGGCGCCCTTTTAGGGCGCCGCGCCACGGATGGGCGCGGCACTTCTTCGGACATTACGTCCTCAGTCGCGTGCCACTTAGGGACACTCCACTTTAGCGCTTCATAAGGGAGTTTTAGATGTGCGGGATAATCGGATACATAGGAGATAGAGAAGCGGCGGGCGTCATCATGGACGGTCTTACGCGCCTTGAATACAGAGGCTATGATTCAGCCGGTATAGCCATTCTGAATGACGGCGGCATCGAGATCAGGAAAAGACCGGGCAAGCTCAATATCCTTAAAGCCGATCTGAAGAAGAGCCCTCTGGCCGGTCATGTAAGCCTGGGCCATACCCGCTGGGCCACACACGGCCTTCCGAACGAACCGAACGCACATCCCCATATGGACTGCAAAAAGAAACTCGCCCTCGTGCATAACGGCATCATAGAAAACTACCAGCAGCTTAAGGAAGGGCTGATCAAAGAGGGGCACAGGTTCAGGTCCTACACCGACACGGAAGTCATAGCTCACCTTGTGGAAAAATATTATAAAGGCGATCTGGAGGAGGCCGTCAGGAACACGGTCAGGGAGCTCAGAGGCTCGTATGCCATCGCCGTTCTCCATAAAGACGAACCCGACAAGATAGTGGCGGCGAGATGCGAGAGCCCCCTTATCATCGGGTCCGGCAAAAAAGAGAATTTTGTCGCAAGCGATATACCGGCGCTGCTTAAATACACGAACAAAGTCATATTCCTCGACAACTATGAGATAGCCACCATTACGAAGGATTCCGCTAAAGTCATGGATTACAGCAAAAGGCCGGTGAAGAAAAAGATCTCCGAAGTCAAATGGGACGTGACGCAGGCGGAGAAGGGCGGGTTCAGGCATTTTATGCTGAAAGAAATACATGAGCAGCCTAAGATCATGGCCGACATATTGGCCACCAGGGTGCGCGGCGCCGGGATCCACTTTGAGGAACTCAAGATAAGCGAGAACACGCTTAAAAGGATCGACAAGATAGCCATAGTCGCGTGCGGCACGGCCTACCACGCCGGCCTGAGCGGTAAATATATGACAGAGTGGCTCGCCAACATCCCGGTGCTGGTAGACACCTCGAGCGAGTTCCGGTACAGAAACCCTATAGTGGATAAAAAGACCCTTGTCATAGTGATATCGCAGTCGGGCGAGACGGCTGATACGCTGGCGGCGCTGAGAGAGGCGAAGAAGAAGGGCGCGAAGGTCCTCGGCATCGTCAACGTGTTGGGAAGCTCTATAGCGCGCGAAGCCGACGGCGTAATATACACGCACGCCGGACCGGAAATGGCCGTCGCGTCCACGAAAGCATATACGGCGCAATTGGCTATAATGTATTTATTCAGTCTATATCTCGCGCGGCTCCGGGGCGCGCGTTCGAACGCGAAGGTAAAGGCTTACCTCGCCGAGCTCAAAAAGATCCCGGGCCTGCTTGAGAAGATCCTCAAGCGCTACGGCAACGAGAAATCTGACATGATACAAAGGGCCCATGAGTTTAACAGGGAATATCACAGGCGGCTGAAGCTTTATCACGAGGGGGACCCCGAAGGCAGGAGGCGCGCGCCCAACTGCTTTTTCCTCTTTTTGGGCAGGAACGTGAATTATCCGAGCGCCCTCGAGGGGGCCCTGAAGCTCAAGGAGATATCCTACATAAGCGCGGAAGGCTATCCGGCCGGCGAGATGAAGCACGGCCCGATCGCTCTTATCGATGAAAACCCGTGGGCGGTATGCATCGTCCCGCAGTCCACGCTGCACGAGAAGATGATATCGAACATAATGGAGATAAGGGCCCGCAGAGGCATCGTCGTCGCCATAGCGACGGAAGGCGACGGGGAGATAAAGAATGTGGGGGCCGACTATATTATAGAGATCCCTCCCATAGAACAGACGCTCACCCCGTTTTTAGTGGCCCTGCCGCTTCAGCTTCTGGCGTACTTTGTGGCGCGCGAGTTCGGCGAGGACATCGACCAGCCCAGGAATCTGGCCAAATCCGTTACCGTGGAATAAGCGATAGGGTTATAAGCGATATCGCTTACACGCTATAACGCAACAGGCTTACGTTAAAGATGTTATACATCGTATCTACTCCGATCGGCAACCTGAAAGACATTACCCTGCGGGCGATAGAGGTTCTGAAGCAGGTAGACCTTATCGCCGCGGAAGACACCCGCCGCACGAAGATCCTCACCACTCATTACGGGATAGGGACGCCGCTCACCAGCTATTTCGAATACAATAAAATAAGGAAGGCGGAGCACCTTATCCGCCTATTGAAGGAAGGCAAGGATGTAGCGCTTGTCTCCGACGCCGGGACGCCGGGCATATCCGATCCGGGCTATGTGATCATAAAGAAGGCGCTCGAGGAAGGGGTCGAAGTCATCCCCATACCCGGCCCCGCGGGATTTTTGGCCGCGCTCAGCGTATCGGGCCTGCCGACCAATAAATTCGTATTCGAAGGCTTCCTGTCCAACAAATCCTCCCAGCGACAGAAACGCATAAAGGAGCTTTCAGGCGAGGAGAGGACCGTCATCTTGTACGAGTCCCCCCACAGGCTACTTAAGACGCTGGCCGATATACAGAAGGTCATGGGGGATATCGATATAGTGTGCGCCCGCGAGCTCACCAAGAAATTCGAAGAAGTCCGCCGCGAAAGGGTAAGTGAGGCCATAGAGCATTTCTCAAATACGAAGATCCTCGGCGAATTCATCCTTCTTTTTAAGCCGAAATAAGGCTTGACAAATCATCCTTTGTGTGGTAGGGTATATGCGACACAAGCCTTTTAATAGCGGTCCTGCGAGGCCGAAAAAGGAGCTTAAAATGAAGCAGAAGTGTTATAAAACAAACCTGCTCACCTTAACGGTGGGGAGGTTTTTTTATTTGAGACCCGGATTTAATAAACAGGAGACGTTATGACTCTTCAAGAGAAAGCGAAGATAATGAACGCCGAGGCGATCGAAAAGGCCGTCGTGCGCCTCTCTCATGAGATACTGGAAAGGAACCAATCGGTCGAAAAGCTCGCTATTGTGGGCATAAGGAATCGAGGCGAATACCTCGCCCGCCGCATAGCGGATAGCATATTGAGGATCCGCAATGAGGAAGCGGCGCTCGGCATCCTCGACATCACGCTTTACAGAGACGACCTTACCGAGGTGGCCGAACAGCCCCAGGTGCATGAGACAAAGATAGATTTTGATATAAGCGATAAGAACATAGTGCTGGTCGACGACGTTTTATATACGGGGCGGACTATCCGGTGCGCGCTCGACGCGCTTATAGATTTCGGGAGGCCGCTGAGGATACAACTGGCGGTCCTGATCGACAGAGGGCACAGGGAGCTGCCGATACGCGCCGATTTCGTCGGGAAAAATGTGCCCACTTCATCAAAAGAAGTGGTGGAAGTGCGCCTGAAGGAATCAGACGGCAAGGACGAAGTGGTCGTATGCGAGAAGGGGTAGGTGGGATATGGCTAAAAAGGGCATAGTGTGGAGAAAAAAGGACCTGCTCGGCCTGGAAGACCTGGCTTCGGAAGAGATCGAGCTCGCGCTGGACACCGCGAAGTCTTTTAAAGAAATCTCCACGAGAAAAGTGAAGAAAGTCCCCGCCTTGAGAGGGAAGACGATAGTGAGCCTCTTCTTTGAGGCGTCCACCAGGACGCGCATCTCTTTCGAATTGGCGGCGAAGAGGTTAAGCGCTGATACGATCGGCATCACAGCCTCCTCCTCGAGCGTCCTTAAGGGTGAGACATTGAAGGATACGGCCAAAAATATAGAGGCGATGAACGTGGACGCCGTGATATTAAGGCATTCGACTCCCGGAGCTCCGCATCTCCTGGCGAAGGCCCTCCGGCCGTCCATCATAAACGCCGGTGACGGCGCCCACGAACACCCCACGCAGGGGCTCTTGGACCTTTTTACGATGCGGGAGAAGAAAGGCGCGCTCCGCGGGCTTAAGGTGAGTATAATCGGAGATATCGCCCATTCGCGGGTCGCCCGCTCTAATATCTGGGGGTTGAAAAAAATGGGCGCGGAAGTGACGGTCTGCGGGCCGAGTACCCTGATGCCCGTCGAGATAGAAAAAATGGGAGTAAGCGTCACCAATGATCTGGATAAGGCCATAGCAGGCGCTGATGTGTTGAATATCCTTAGGATACAGCTCGAGAGGCAGAAGAGCGGCCTCTTGCCGTCCATAAGGGAATATATAAATCTTTTCGGAGTGAATAGAGAACGCCTTCGCAAGGCCAAGGATGACATCCTGATCATGCATCCCGGCCCGATCAATAGAGGCGTGGAGCTTACGCCGGATGTCGCGGACGGTCCGTA
>CAZYBX010000116.1:0-311 GCA_964645565.1 uncultured Planctomycetia bacterium
CATCCCGATAATATCCATGCCCCAGCTTCTGTACAAAAACGACTCCGATTTAGTGGAAAAAGCGGGCCCTTCCATATTCAAATATGTGCCGCCCTTATGGACATGGGCGCCCGTCTTTTTCACGGCCTTGAACAGCGCGTCGCACAGCTCCGGGCAGACCGGATCGGAAAACGCTATGTGCGCCACTACGCCGTCGCCGAAGAACGTCGTCCTCCTCCCCTGGTTTGTCCTGTCTACGAACTGGTCCGGTATCACCATATCGAGCGGCTTGAGCTCCTCCTTGAGGCTTCCGACGGCGCCAACCGATATGA
>CAZYBX010000116.1:321-5128 GCA_964645565.1 uncultured Planctomycetia bacterium
CCTTTCCACCCCGAGTTTTTTCATGCCGAATATGTTCGCTCTATAATTCAATTCGCTGGGAAGTATCCTGTGCCCGCGGCCGTGCCTCGACAGAAATACCACTTCCCTCCCTTCCAGATCTCCCGTGATAAAACTGTCCGACGGCTCGCCGAAAGGCGTGTCTACTTTTATTTCTTTGCGATTTTTTATCTCGTCGATGCTGTATACGCCGCTGCCCCCGATCACCCCGATCTTTCCCATCATCGCTCTCCTATGGAGACTATTTTTGTCTTCGACCTCAGGCCCTTCACTATCTTAACGGCGCTTTTAGGCGCGCCGAATCTCTCCGATATAAGCCCTACCAGCGAAGCGTTGGCCTCGCCGTCCACCGGCGAGGCGGTTACGTACGCCGTATATGTGCCGTCGGAGTTCCTTATAAGTTTATTCCGGGAAGTCCTTGTCTTCACTCTTAAGGATATTCTCACCCTATCGCAACATGCTCCCGAGCTGGTACAGGCTGCTTACCAGGAACACCCGCAGGAAGACCAGCGCCATTATCGCCAGGATCGGCGATATGTCGATGCCTATATTGTACGCGGGGATCAGCTTCCTGAAGGGATACAATACAGGTTCGGTCAGCCTGTAAAGCAACTGCACCAGGAAATTGTACGGATCCGGACTGAACCAGCTCAGGAGGGCCCTTATGACGATAAGCCATGTCAAAAGATGTATGGCCATCTCCAGTACCCTGGCCAGCGCTATAAAAAGATTACCGAATATGAACATCCCTATTTGCCCCCGCTCAGCTCTTTCGACCGTTTCTCGGCGGCCTTTACTGCTTCGATAAAGATCTCTTCGAACCCTTTCTTATCAAATACGCGGAACGCCGCCTCGGTAGTGCCGCCTTTGGATGTAACGCGTTTTCTCAGGCTTCCGGCGCTGAAGCCGCTCTCCCTGAGCAGGACCGCGCTTCCCAGCGCCGTTTTCACGGCCAGCTGCCTGGCCCTGTCTTCATCGATGCCCATCTCGACGGCGCATTTTTCCAGCATCTCCGTCAGATGGAAGAAATACGCGGGGCCGCTTCCGGATACCGCGGTCACGGCGTCCATAAGGCGTTCGTCGATCTCTACGATATCCCCGACGGATCTGAATATCCTCTTCGCCAGCTCTTTGTCCTCGGCGGTGCACTGGTCGTCGTAACATATAGCGGAAATACTGTGTTTTTCGAGGGCGCCCATGTTGGGCATCACGCGAGTGACCCTCGTTTCCCTGCTGAGGACGCTCTTTATCTTCTTCGTCGTTATCCCGGCGGCTATGGAGATGACAAGCTTGGAAGCGTCTATTAGATGGGATACCTCCCTCAAAAGGTCGGTCATATCCTGCGGCTTCACCGCGAGTAAGACCGTATTACAGGAATTGACCAGCTCTTCGGAGGAGCGCGACAGATTCACGTTCAGCTTGTTCTTGAGATAGGAGCTTTTGTCGGTATCTATGTCGTAGAGATAAAGACCCCCTCCGTAGACCGCCCCGGAAGAGGTCACGCCTTCCGCGATAGCCTCCCCCATGCTGCCGCACCCTATGATACCGAGCTTTATATCCTGTTCAAATTCCATAATTGACTCCTATTTCCTGAATATGGCTGACCCTATCCTAAGCATGTCCGCCCCTTCTTCGATGGCTGTCTCAAAATCACCGGACATACCCATGGACAGGTGTTTCATCCTGATATTGCCGCAGTCGTACGAGGAATATTTGTCCCGCAGCTCCCTGAGCCTCCTGAAGTGAGGCCTCGAGTCTTCAGGATCGTCCGAATAAGGCGCTATCGTCATGAGACCCAGAAGCATGAGGTTCTTCATGCCGCCCATACTCCTTATAAGGTCCTCCGCGCCTTCCGGGCTTATCCCGAATTTAGTGTCTTCGCCCGATACGTTCACCTGCACCAGGACGCTTTGCATCTTATTGAGTTTTTTCGCTTCCCTTTGGATGCTTTCGGCGAGATGCAGGCTGTCCACCGAGTGTATCATGTCGAAGAACCCTACTGCCTTCTTTACCTTATTCGTCTGCAAATGGCCTATAAAATGCCAGCGTACCGGCCCCGCGGCCTTCAGGCTTTCATTCTTTATCAGGGCGTCCTGGACCCTGTTTTCGCCGATATCGGTCACGCCCGCCCCGAGGGCTTCTTCGACGTCCTCGTTCCGCGCTTCCTTTACCACGCACACCAAGACTATCTCCGAAGCAGCCCTGCCGCAGGCGGCGGCCCTGTCGCCGATCCTCGCCCTGATATTTTGAAGATTATCTCTCACCATATAAATTCAGCATGATAGAATAACATAATATGTTTATATTGTCAATAAATTATGAGGATAAACGGCGGAAGGGGTGGTGGCGGGGATAAAAAAGTTAGAAATACTCGTTAATAAAATCTCCTAAGCTTCTCGATATCCTTCTTATGATCCCGGGGCCCATTTTTCTGCCTTTTGAATTTTCCCGTCTTCTCTCCATGCCGTAAAGCGCGAGCCCCATCGACGCCAGGTGCGAAGCGTTGTTTATGTCCCTGGCCGACCCTTTTACGTTGCGGACATAAGCCGCCTCGGATGGTATACCGAAAACAGTGTTCACTTTTTCGATGAAGTCCTCGTGGATATACCCCCCGCCCGTCAAAAAGATCCTGGACAGAGTCTTATCGCCGCGCATCCTGTCGATTTTGCTTCTCAAGGCCTCCAGCACCCCGTTCTTGATGACGCTTCTCTCCTCCACGGCAAGACCTCTAAGGACGTTTCCGAAAAAAAGCGAAGAGGCCGTATAGCTATTGTCGATCTCCATCAATAAGATACCCTTGCTTTCCGTTTCCCTCGACAGCAGGCATTTCGAGCTTGCGATCCCGGAGAACGCTATGTCCTCCAGGTCAAGACCCGCGAGATTCAGGGCCTTGACGATATTTTGCAAAAACGGCAGGTGCGCGGTCACGAGTAAGGCTTCTATCTCGAGTTTTACGGCGTAAAGCCCTATCGGATCCTCGATGCCCCTCTGGCCGTCAAGTATGAAATTCTGCGGTATGGAGTGCACGATCTCCTTTTCCGTGTTCATCGGGATAGTATTGGCGATCTTGAGCGCGTCGCTTATGTTTCTATCCGAGACCTCCTCGCCCCTCTGGCTCAGCTTGACTATCCCACGACTCTTCTCGCTATTGATATTGCCTCCCGAGACCGAGACCAGCGCTTTGCGCGGCTCAACCCCCGCTTCCTCCTGGGCCGCCGCTAAAGATTCGCGGATCGCGCGGCTCAGCACATCGATATTGAGGACCCCCTTCGCCCCCAGCAGCTTTCCCTCCGATTTCCCGAGACCGGTTATGAGCGGGGTGCCGTCTTCGCCCGGAACCGATATGCAGGCCGATACCCTGGAAGAATGTATGCTAAAAGCCGCTATGATGTCGTTTTTCTTCATCTTTTCCATTTAGTCCCTATCACCGGTTCTTTGAACCGCAGGTCGATATACCTGATATCCGAGGGATTGATATTTCTATCCAGTAATACGGTCCTGAGGTTATCAAGCCTCGCGGCGTAGTCTTCGTGCCCGATCTTTACCTCTAATCCGCCCTCCAGAAAAAATATCGCGTTCCTTACGCTGGAGACGTCTATCTCCACAAGCCTATGATCCTCCAGTATACCCGATGAACCGATCTCTTTCAACAATAAGAGCGCCGTCGCCACGCGCTTGGAATCGGTTCTCTTCCCGACCTGCCTCGAGACGTTCACCTGGACACCGCTGATTATAGGGAGATTCCCGTCGGGCGCCTCCCTGACGCTGGACAACAGGACCCGGTCATAGTCGACCGGGTAATAGCTACCCTGTTGTATCTGGGCTATGGGATACCGCAGGGCGATCTGCGCGATCACAGAGGCCGGAAACGCCCTGCTGAGCTTCAGGTCGGCAAGCTCGGGGTAGCTTTCCAGCATGCGGCTTCTTATCTCCCCCAGTTTCAAAGCGAATATATTTTCCCCCACTATCATCTTTTCGAGCTCGCCGTATTCCACGGTCGAGCCGGGTACCTTGCCGCTCAGGACCAGGTCCGTGACTATGAAGTACGGGCTTTTAAGATAAAGAAGGTAGAAGCCCGTGAATATCACGGCTGCCGTCAGGACGACCGAGAACGGCACTATCATCTTTTTATAGGAAAAAACGGCGGCGTCCTTTTTTACCTTGTCCTGCGATTTCTTCCTCGCGCTCTTAGAGACCTTGGCCTTAAAATACGCCATCTCTCTCTCCTTATCTTTATTTTTTTGAAGTCTTGTTGTCCTTAGCCAGCCGCAATAAACGGATGCAAAGCTCCCCGAACCTTATGCCGGCGGCATCGGCTGCCTTCGGCAGAAGGCTTCTTTCCGTCAATCCGGGGATGGAGTTTACCTCGAGCACATATATCCGACCGCTGGAGTCGAGAAGCATGTCCACTCTTGAAAAATCGCTGCATCCGAGAGAATCATGGGCGGCAAGGGCAAGCTTCTGCGCCTCTTTATATAGGTCTTCGGGAAGCTTGGCCGGGACCTCGTATTCGGTCCTGCCGTCTTCGTACTTGGCGCTATAATCGTAAAATACCCTTTTCGGTTTTATCTCTACGATGGGCAGCGCCCTTCTGCCCAGTATGCCCACGGTGATCTCCCTGGACTGTATATACCTCTCCACTATTATCCTGTCGCTGAACTCGAATGCCTTTTTGCATGCCACTCTGAAGGCCGCCGGGCCCGCCGCCAATGACAGGCCTATGCTCGAACCTTCCTTGTCCGGCTTCACTACGGCCGGAAACGTAAAACCTTTGAAAGACTTGAGCGAG
>CAZYBX010000117.1:0-2530 GCA_964645565.1 uncultured Planctomycetia bacterium
GGAGAGCTTGTGTCGGTGCTGGACGCGGACGGGTTCTTCACGATATATAAGGACGGCCGCGTATCGGAAGTAATATGGACTGAGGACGGCGTGGAATATCACACCTTCTACACTTACGAATTAGACGGCATGGGCAAGGTGCTCCGCACAAAGACAGCCACATATAAGATCACGGTTGACCCGGCCACAGTGACCACATACAACGAGACCGGGCTTATAGCTTCTATCATAAGGCCTGACGGCGCGAAATTCATTTACACATATAATATACCCGACCTGGAAAAGGTAAAAGAAAAAGGTTATACGGTGGATCTCTTTATCACCGCTTTAGAGCAGTCCCCCGAGCTAGCGGGCGAGGCGGGATTTAACCTTACTAATACGATTGCGGCAATAGACGGGTGGCTGGCTGAGAATGGTTATAATGAGGCAGAGCCCGGCGAAAGCACGATAAATAAATACGGCGACCTCGCGGGCATAGCGTATCCGCAGGGAGAGCCCGCCGATAGATACGCTTATATAATACGGAATCATATAGATGAACAGGATTTTGTTGGCTATATTCTTAAAGGAATTTACAAAGTCGTTGATAAGTCTCCGACGGAAGGCGCCATCACCGTAACAGGCGGCGGCCTTACCATGAAGCTCCATGCCGACCATTCGCTTATCTCTATCGAGAACATAAAAGGCGAGCCCATATTGCCGGAAGACCTCGCGCGCGCGGGCACGACAGTTCAAGATGTCGTTATCAGCACAGCCGAATACATAGATAAAGCAAGAAAAGACTTGTTTGACAGATTCTCCCCGATACCGGAGACGGGCTACGGCGTAGTAGGAGACAACGCGGATTACCACATAGATTCGATAAGAGAGATCGCGGTAAAGAGCGTAGCCTATGTGGCGGAGCCGGAGCCCGGACTCGTGATCAAACTCGAGGTCGCGGGAAAAGAATTCGAATATACCACAGACCTTGAGAGCGGAATCGTGGCGCTTAAATCCGCACACGCCGGTTATGTGGCGGCCCTCACAGGCGCGTGGGACCATCTGAAGGATTTCTTCGGCACAGAGCTCGGCCAGACGATATCGAAAAAGGATATAACGACCAAGAGCGTGACCGAGAATGCCTCTACTTATACGATCGAGTTGAAATATAACAATGCGGTCTACAAATATGAAACCGCTAAAGACGGCTCAAGCATCGCGCTCGAGGCGAGGATAACCGATGCCGTACCACTGCTCAATGCGGCCCTGGATGACCTGGCCGCGCTGCTGCCTTCGATTGCGAGAGACGATATAAAGATCGTGACCATCACAAAGAAGGACTGGCCCACCGGCAAGCTCGGCGGATACCGCCCCGAAAGCACAGTGCTGGATGCCACTCCGGGGTATCAGCTTATCCTCGACGCGGGCTACAGGCAGTATCAGTATAATACCGACATGCAGAATGTCTACCTTGATCCGAACCAGAGGGCAAATGCCGCCGCTTGCGACAAGGCCGTGGCGAGCCTGGCGGCGGACCTTGCTGTCGATCCTACAGAGATAAGGGTGAACAGCGTAACAGTCAAAGCCGAGCCCTTAGGCTATGCAGTTGAAATGGAATACAAAGGCTTTGTCTATACATACGTGGAAAACGACGACGGGTCAGAGGTAAAACCCGCCGCGATTACAGAGGGCATGGCGTATGTGGCCCGGGCAGAGGCATACATCGACTCGATACTTGGCTCACTGTCATACTATGTAGAAAGAGTGGGTGTGGAAAAGATCGCGGACGATGAGTTTAAAGTGACGCTCAGCTGCAACGGCAACGAGTATGTATACGAAGGAAAAGACGGCGCTGTGACGCCGGCTGACGATGTAAGCGGGTATGCCAGGCTGCTGGAAATGGCGCGGCTGAGCCTATGGGATATTGACATATTCGAAAAGGGAGTGCCGATAGAGGACATCACGGTCGTTTCTGTGGAAGCCGTCACATGGGATGACGATACGCTGGGCGGATACGACCCTACCGGCGGAAACGGCGCGCAAGGCTATAAGATAAAGTTATCCTGCGGCGGCGACACATACGAGTACCACACCGATAATAACAATATATTCCTGAATCCCGTGAGAAAATACACATATGACATGGTGCAGGACCTGATAGATTATCTCGTGGATGTGATGGGCCTGAAGAGAGCCGATATAGAGTTTACGTCAGTGGAGAGGGGTGTATGGGATGAAAGCCTCCTGGCGGGCGAGGGTTTTGAGAAACTCGATGCCGGAGAGGTGACGCTGAAGCGGCCGGTGTTCGACACGCGGATAGTCCTGGATATAAACGGCGAGAGCGCCGAGTTCAGGATATACGGCGACGCCGTTTATAAGCACGAAGACACGAACCTCTGGCCTCAGTACAGGCCGGAATACAGATACGACATGACCTACGGCGACGACGGAAAACTTGAGAAGATAGGCGATATATACGGCGCCGTCATATCGTTCGACTCTGATATGATCATTGAAAGAGTCGAATACATAGACACGAGCCTCGACCTCT
>CAZYBX010000117.1:2540-5119 GCA_964645565.1 uncultured Planctomycetia bacterium
AGATATGAGACGGATGAGCACGGCAATAAAGCGCTTTCTATCATAAGGCTGAGCGCGCTGGTGACTCAATCGGAGGCCCAGCACGATGAGACGGGCGCCGTTACAGATGAGGATTGGACAGGGGAGTTCAACGGTGAGATCGTAAACGGCAAGGCGTTCTACGAGAACGGCCTCCTCGTCAGAATCGAGGACGAATGGGGAAGGATAATAATAGAACTGCAATATGTGATAGTGGACGACGTGATCCAGAAGATCACGCAGTGGCAATACTATTATCCCGAGATAAAGGGTTCGGACCACAGATACCTGAAGCTCAGCGATAGTAACGCGGCATCCGGCAGCTTCACGTTTGAGGCTGTGAACGCCGGCGCGGCGAGGATAGACCTCATAGAAAAAACAGATGCGACAGGCTATGCCGCGACCAGAAAGTCCTTCCATATAGATGTCCTGATAAGAGATGCCGAGACCGGCTACGGTTCAGGCAATGAGGCAGAGGTCATAAATATCGAGATGCATGCCGACGGCTCTCTGTGGAAGGACGGCATAGAGCTTGAAAAGGCGTTTATCGTAATAGACATAAACGACACCATTCGGGTACAGCTGCCCGTTACGGCGCCATATGCCTGGAAAACGGACGACGAATACGTCCTCACTCAGGATATCGACGACATATTCAAGTATACCGTGAACAGGGCCGGCACAGAGGGCATCAGGTTCATACAGATAGACGATTCAGAGCCTCAAAACCCTGTCTACGAAGGCAAGTTCGAGGTACTGATCAACGCCGTCGAGAGCGACGAGGCGCCTAAGACCATCACGATAACATCTGCCGATATCGGCAGCACGATCGAGGCGAATGTCGGCGATACCATCATAGTGGATATCACCGACATAGAAACAGGTTACGGGACGGCCGGCGGCGGGGAATGGCGCGTAAGGCCATACTATTATACACAGGTCATAAATATATACGATGGGGACTTATACCTTGTCAAACAGATCTACCCGGACGGCAAAACAGTATATTACGATGAGTTCGGCAATATCGAGAAGATACTGGATATTGACGGAGAACCGATAGTGGATGTAAAAGACTTCCTCATAAACAGGATCACGGATAAGTTCGGCAATACCTACGCCTTCCTATATATAAGGGATACGGAGGAAAATATCATTTCGGCGCTCATCATAGGCCCTGACGGCACAAGGGTCTATGACGCGAAGGAAAGGCTCGTCATGGAGACGGGCATGACACTGGAGGACATGGAAGCGATCGACGCCTATATCGCCTCCAATGCCGAACTTTCGCTTCCCGCCGCTTCCGAGATAAATCCATATAAGGACTTCCTGGACGCGCGTCCTGAGCTATACGAGGCGCTCGGGCTCTCCGAATTCTGCGGCCGCGTCACCACATACACATATGAAGAAATTGTGGTCGAGGAGGTTTCCACCGTGACCGCCATGGTTGAGGAGCTGAAGGTGGAAGACCCCGAAAATCCGGGCGAGTTTATCCATTTAGTGAACAACCGCTATGAATACGACAGCGACGGCCGGCCGGTAAGGATCATCGATAAGTACGGCAGGGTGGCTACTTATGAATATACTACTGATGCCGAAGGCGAACAAACGGTCGAGGTGACCACCATAACGACCGACGATAGCATATCCGTGAAAAGGGACGGCGCTCTCTACAGCGTGCAGGCCAAGAAAGACGGCGTCCCCGACCCCGATGACATCACTTACTTCACATACGCCGATGACGGTGACATCAGGTTCGAGCAAAAGCCCACCGGTCTCGTTATAAGGACTGATTTCACGGAGGTGGGCGAGAAGGCGATAGTCAAGCTGAGCGGCGAGATCGAGTATGAGCCCGAAAAAGTGACTTCAAAAGTCACGGTGTATGAAGAGATATACAATATATATAATGAGCTCAAAGAAAACAGCATCGTTGAGAGAGTCGGCTTCGATGACAGCGAAGGCATAGAGCCCTATAAACTGGATACGCTCCTTGTAGTATTCAGAACGGACGCGGCGGAGCAGGATATCAATGATGTGTTCAATAACTATTTTGAAGAGGACGCCCTATATTACGAAGATACGCGCATGTACGAAGGCAAGTTAAAGGATCCCGGAACAGGCAATATAACGACATATGGATACGAGACGGATAAAGGCAAAATAGTCGAGACCATCATCTACGCGGAGAATCAGACAGTTTACCTGGATAAAGACGGCTTCACGGAAAAGGTCGTTGTGGCGCTGTCCGGCGAGACATATACCTATACTTATACAAGAGACCGGGTGAGCGGCCGCCTGGTCGAGGTGGAGTGCCTGAAGGACGATAAGCTCGATTCGATACAAACATACGATGCGGAGGAAAACCTCAAGACTACCATGCAATATGCGGACCTGCGCCCAAGGGGAGAGCTCGTTCTCACCGGAACAAGGGAATACGAATATACAGACGGCCGCACCTCCAAAGTAAGCACCTATAACGGCGAGGGCACGCTGAAGAGCGAGCTGTATTATAAGGAGAACTCAAGCGAGGTAGACTATATAATAGGCTTCGACTCTGACGG
>CAZYBX010000118.1:0-5086 GCA_964645565.1 uncultured Planctomycetia bacterium
CTACTTTTTTGTAGCTTGTCCAATGCGGCAAAAAAGTAGCCTGTCCCCTTTTTTGATGGAGGTAGACATGTCAGACACGCTTAATGATACAGACGCGCGTACCCAGCCGAGTTATTCATTGAGAAACCGGATAATCCGCCTGATGTGGAATATCGTATATTTGATTTTATTCAGGTTATCGCCTATCCCTCTGTATTCCTGGCGTTCGCTTTTATTGAGGATTTTCGGAGCAAAAATGGGTATGGGATGTCATGTATACCCCTGTGTTAAAATATGGGCTCCGTGGAACCTGGAACTCGGCGATTATGTATGCATCGGAAGAGGCGTCTCATGTTATTCGATGGCCAAAATATCATTGGGTGATAAAGCGGTAATATCGCAGGGCGCGCATCTTTGCACCGGCTCTCACGATTACAGGATTCCGCGGTTTCCTCTATACGCTAAAGCTATCAAAGTGGGAGCAAACAGCTGGATAGCCGCGGAGGCCTTTGTTCTTCCGGGGGTGACTATCGGCGAAGGAGCGGTCATCGGCGCCCGCTCTGTCGTGACTAAGGATATGCCGGCATGGACGGTCTGCGCGGGGAATCCGTGCAAACCGATAAAGCCCAGGGAAAGGGGACGGTAATGAAGATACCTGTATCTGTAATCATCCCCGTTTTAAACGAAGAAAAAAATCTGCATCGTTGCCTGAAGTCGGTATCCTGGGCAGATGAGGTCTTTATCGTGGATTCCGGCAGCACCGACGGTTCGAGGGCTATCGCCGAAAAAGCCGCCGCGAAAGTAGTCGATTTTAAATATAACGGCGTATGGCCCAAGAAGAAAAACTGGGCGCTGGAGAATCTCCCGTTCACCCATGAATGGGCGTTTATTATCGACGCCGATGAGGAATTGCCGCCCGAGGCGGAAGCAGAGATCAGAGAGATCTGCACAGTCAACAGAAGAGGATTTGAGGGCTATTATATAAACCGGCGCTTCATGTTCCTCGGAAAGTGGCTCAGGCACGCCTACTATCCTAATTGGAACCTGCGGCTTTTCAAGCACCGCCTGGGCCGTTATGAAAAATTGACGGACATGCCTACGGAATCAGGCGATAATGAGGTGCATGAGCGCGTCATGTTGCGGGGGAAAGCGGGCCGCCTGAAATCCGAGATGCTACATTACGCGTTTCCCACCGTAGAGGTGTTTCTGGAAAAGCATAATCGCTATTCTAATTGGGAGGCGCGTGTCGCTCTCGACGGTTATTTGAAGCTGAGATCCGCCGATAATATCCAGCTGAAGGGCATCGGGTGGCGCCGCGGGCTTAAAATAATATCTCGATATATGCCGTTCAGGCCGTTTTTAAGATTTATTTATGTCTACATTGTCCAGCTGGGCTTTCTTGACGGAATAGAAGGATATTATTTCGCGCGCCTGCATGCTTTCTACGAATTCCTCTGCATTTGCAAGACGTATGAATTTAAAAAGAGTCTTGGGAAGATTTGACTTTTAAACCGCTATAATGTAAATTAGCTTATGGAAGGAGAGGATTATGGGCATAATGAAAAAGTTGTTAACAATAACGCTAATAGCCGGCTGTTCTCTGGTATGGGCCGAAGCGGGCATGCGCAGTGCCGTAATAGTGAGCTTTGAGGGCAAGGTCGACGTGCAGAGAGAGGGAGGAAAGTATTGGATCCCGGCCGAAAGAGGCATGATCCTTAACGAA
This sequence comes from uncultured Planctomycetia bacterium, assembly GCA_964645565.1. Classification (GTDB taxonomy): domain Bacteria; phylum Omnitrophota; class Gorgyraeia; order JAHIPI01; family JAHIPI01; genus BS750m-G14. Next base: position 1,703 of record CAZYBX010000118.1, read on the forward strand.
GGGGACCTGTTAAGGACAAAAGCCAATTCGGGTGCGGTTGTCGACGTAACCGGCATAACAGGCGAGGAGATCACCATGGAAGTCCAGGAATCTTCCCAGCTTATGATGGCGGAGCTCATAAAAGACGAAGAGAGCAAAACGCATAAGACGCTGATAGATCTGGCGATAGGCAAAATATTGATCAAGGCAAAGGAAATAAGAAGCGAAGAATCCGAGTTTGAAGTCAAGACTCCTACCTCTGTTGTCGGTATCAGGGGCACCACATTCGGCGTTGAGGTCGAGGCCATAGAGTAAATTGAAAATCAAGAAATTTCTATTTTTTAATATCGCGCTGGCTTTTATTGTCGCCGCTTCCATTACCGTTCTCTGCAACGCGGGCTACTTAGAGCATTTGAGATTGGCGAGTTTGGACCTGCTTTTTAAATTAAGAGGCCCCCTTCCTTCCTCAAATAAGATCATCATCATAGAGCTGGATGAAGACTGCATTTTTAAGGTAGGCAGATGGCCGTGGAAGAGGACCTGGCATGCCGCCTTGACAAGGGCGGTAAAGGAGCTCGGGGCCAGAGCCCTTTATTTCGATATCTTATTTTCCGAGGATGCTTCCGAAGAAGAGGATGACGTATTCAGCGCGGCCATTGAAGAAGCGAAAAACGTGTACCTTCCTTTCGCGTTTCCCGAGAGGACCACAGATATAGAGAACGCCTTGTTCCCTATAGAAAAATTTTCCTCATATGCCAGGGGGTTAGGCTCGTTCAACAGCTATCCCGATGCCGACGGATCTCTAAGAAGCCTGCCCATGGTTTTTCCCTCGGGAGACGATGTCTATTTTCATGTGGCTTTGAAGTTGGCCATGGATTACGACGGCTTGAGATTTATAGAGGTAAGAGATGATAATCTGATCCTTTTCGATACAAAAAACGAGATCAAGATTCCGGTGATCGACGGCCAAAAGATGCTGATAAATTGGCTGGACAGGTGGAAATATACGTTTAAGCACTATTCTTACCTCGATGTCCTTAGCGCCTATCAGGATATCTCGGAGGGCAGAAAACCATTCATCAATACGGATCCGTTCCAGGATAGTATCTGCCTTGTCGGGGCTACCGCTATAGGGCTATATGATATCGCAGCCATACCTATCGAGCCGGAATACCCGGCTATAGGGGCTATAGCGACAGCTGTGAATAATATTCTCGACAGGCAGTTTGTGGCAAGAGTAAGCGATTGGAGATATTGGTCTCTCATCTTTATCCTTGCGCTGATCCCCTCTCTTTTGATCTCCGGGGAGAAGGTTACAAGAGAGACGTTATTTACGGCGCTGATAGCGGTCCTTTTTATCGTCGTGGACCTATGTCTTTTTAAGAGACAGTTATGGCTCGACCCCTCCCTGCCTTTGCTGTCGCTTCTTTCATCGCATATCGCCGTCAGCACATACAATTTTATCCGTATCTCAGCCGAAAGAAAATCCTTTTTTAACTTGGCGGTCACCGACGGTTTGACCCAGCTCTTTAACATCAGGTATTTTACGATCATTCTTAAGACGGAATGTATGATAGCGAAAAGCGAAGTCCGCAAGCAATTTTGCGTGGTCATGACCGACATCGATCATTTCAAGCATTTTAATGACACATACGGCCACAGGATAGGTGACCTTGTTTTGAAAAGTGTCTCTGATGTTTTGAAAGATTCCGTGCGTTTATCGGATGTCGTCGCCAGGTACGGCGGGGAAGAGATGATCATTCTCTTGAGAGGAGCCGACCTTCGGGGAGGGCTTAACGTTGCCGAGGAGCTGAGGAATAAGGTGGAAAGTAAAAAGGTCACGGACGGCAGGAATACATACAAAGTAACAATAAGCGCGGGGGTCGCCAATTTCAAGCCTAATGACAACGAAGAGACAATTATACAGCGGGCGGACAAGGGCCTTTATAAAGCGAAAAATTCAGGCAGGAACCGCGTAGAAACCGTAGAAAAAGAGTCGTGATTTTTCAATATAAACCTTTTGTTTATAAGAAGTTACGTTTTTAACGACTATTTCCTAACAGCCCTTCTTATTGACACCGGCTTTACAGGGGTATATACTTAATATGGAGGTAGAATGATGAGGCAGAGTCTGATGGCGGCAGCCATTGTCGCGTTTATTATCACCTTTTTCTGCTATCGCCCTATGCCGGACGCTCAAGACGAACCGCAGCGGAAAGGGGAGATTATAGAGATTGAAGGCAGGGCTGAAGTGAAAGTCGCGGGATCGGATGCCTGGATACCGGCAGAGCTTCGCATGGAAATCCGGTCGGGTGATTTCGTAAGGGCCTTGAAAGGTTCTTACACCGATCTTAGCATAGATAAACAGGAAGAAAGAAATGCCATCGTGAGGGTGGGCGAATCAAGCGCCGTAACACCCTATATTTTCGAGTCCGAAGTTATTATAAACGTAGTCGCGGGAAAAATAGTATTCTGGTGCGAGAAAATAGAGAAGGAACTCGAAAAATTTGAGATCCGGACGCCGAATTCTATTATCGGCGTAGAGGGTTCTCACGGTGTCGTGAATTATGATGAGCGAGCCAAGGCCACGGACAGCTATCTCGAAGTATCGGGAGGATACGTCGTTAATGTGGATTCGGGAAAACTTGAAGAGCTATATAGAGGCCCCAACTTTGTGCAGGTGAAAAAAAATGAAATAGATAAGAAGAAAAGGGAAAGAAAAATCTATTCCTGGGACTTGGGCGGATTTTTCGTAAGCCACGCCTTTACTATTAGAGGTTTAAATAGGAAGGGAATAGATTATACGAAATATAGCAAATCTTACTTCACGGGGAAATATGCGTCGACTATAGACTGCATAACCGGAGAAGTGATAGTGGCGCCTTATAACGAGATAAAAGGGCCCAACTTCCCCGAAGGGATAACCCTGTATACGGGACAGCGGATCAGGACAGAAGACTTTATTTTTATACAATTAGATACCGGGCCTAAAAAAGAGGAACCGGCACTGTCGAAAAAAATTAGAGAAAAAGAGGAAGAAGAGGAGCAAATAGAGAAAAAAAAGGAAGCAGACAATTTAGATGAGAGGGAAGAAGAGGAAGAGGAAGAGGAAGAGGAAAAAAAAGAAGAGGAGTTGGAACTAAAGGAAAAAGTGGAAGATACGCAAAAAGACGTGCCGTAAGATATTACCGTATATCGATGCCCTCTTCTTTTAGATTTTCGATCAATAGCGAGCCGATATCCGGGTTTTTTATCATAGAACTCAATGAGAGCTGATTATTACTGAAAGCGCGGGCCTTCGAGTAAAATATAAAGCCCTTTTTAAGTAATATCTCTCTCCTTTCCGGTATGAAAGATTGATGTATTCCCTGCCAGAACAACACTATCGCGTAGCCCATCTGAATG
>CAZYBX010000119.1:0-5048 GCA_964645565.1 uncultured Planctomycetia bacterium
AAATGGGCGCGGTTTCTCCGGCAGCTCTCGCTAATCCAAGTATTGTCCCGGTAAGCATACCCGGAACAGCATATGGTAATACATTTGTTCTAATAGCCTGCCATTTAGATGCCCCTAACGCTAATGCCCCGTCTCTATAAGAATTCGGAACATTCTTCAGCGCTTCTTCGCTCGCTGTAATTGTCCATGGTAAAGTCATTAGACCCAGTGTCAAACCTGCCGATAAGACAGAGGTGCCGATATGCATCAGTTGCACAAAAAGCACCACGCCGAATAACCCATATACAATAGACGGCACTCCTGAAAGATTGCGGATCGACATTCTTATAAGCCTTGTTATTTTACTATCCCTGGCATATTCATTAAGATAAATTGCGCACCCCATGCCCAAAGGAACGGCGAGAATCGCCGTAATTGCCGTAACCATAAAAGTCCCTACTATCGCGGGCAGTATGCCTCCTTCCGTCATACCCTTTCTGGGCATTGCCGTAAGAAATTCCCAGGATATTATTCCCTTACCTTTAGATATTATGTCGTAAAGGATGATTATCAATATTAAACCGATTATGGCTACGCAAATTCTTAGTGACATAAATCCGATAAATTCCTTGAATTTTTTCTTATTCATCTCATCATCCTTTGATGCTTATGCAGGATAATATCTGAAACCATATTTACCGAAAAAGTGATAATGAAAAGTGTTAACCCTACACCAAACAGAGCGTAGTAATGAGTAGTATTGTAGGGGACTTCTCCTAATTCAATAGCAATTGTAGAGGTCATCGTCCTGACAGAATCCAAAAAACTTTTGGGCATAGCGGGAGCGCATCCGGTTGCCATAAGAACCGTCATTGTTTCTCCTATGGCCCTTCCCATACCGAGCATTATAGCCGCCAGAATACCCGACAAAGCAGCCGGAATCTTTACCCTTACAAGTGTCTGCCAATGCGACGCCCCCAATGCTAATGAAGCATGTTGATATGCTTTAGGTACGCTTTTTAAGGCATCTTCCGATAAACTAATTATTGTAGGGAGGGCCATAACCGCCAATAAAATAGCTCCATTGAAAGCATTTAAACCATTATGTAAACCGAATACCTTAGCGATAAACGGCCCGACTAAAACAATGCCTAAAAATCCTATAACAACCGAGGGTATACCTGCTAATATTTCAATAACAGGCTTGGCAATTTCCCGTACGCGCTCAGTCGCCACGTCGGATAAATAAGCAGCCGCGCCTATCCCTAGAGGTACGGCGATAAGAAGGGCGCCTATGGTAACCATGAATGTACTCACTAACATCGATAAGATACCATAGGCGGGCTTCACGTAAGAAGTGGGGTTCCAGTTAGCGCTAAAAAGAAATTCACCTATGCGTATTTCCCTGAAAGCGGGGATTGAGGTAAAAAGAAGTAGCCCAAAAATTCCCAAAAGGACGACTACTACCATCAGTCCGTTAACGAGAAATACCCAATGAATTATTCTTTCTTTTAATCGCGACACATCATCTTCCTCTGTTTTATTTACATGCCTAATGCCTTATTATTAAACTCGCGATATTCGTCCGGAAGCGTAAAAAACCCCTCTTCCTCGACTATAGCCTGTCCTTCACTGCCAAGCTCAAAGAGAATAAAATCGAGTACATCACCCTTAGGAGTGCCGTTAATGTATTGATTAAGCGGCCTTGTAATCGGATATTTACCGGTTTTTACATCAGCTGTGTTTAAGGGGCTGCTGTACTCGCCGCCGGCGCGAGAAGCGATATTCACCACGGTTAAGCCCTTATCCTCCTTTATGTATCCTACTCCAACATAACCGATGCCGGAGATATCCTGTTTTACGGCTTCGACTATCTGGGCGTTACCGTTCATCCGCCTCATATTGGGAGAATAGTCACCCCTTAGCACGACGTCCTTTAAAAATTCATACGTTCCCGAGTTTGACTGCCTGCCGTAAAGCGTTATAGGCACATCGTTGCCGCCGAGTTCTTTCCAATTAGCAACCTCTCCGCGGAAAATTTTCCCTACCTCATCCACGGTAAGTCTGTTTATGGGATTCTTCAGGTTGGTAATAACACTCAACCCGTCTATAGCGACGACGATCCGCTTCGGGTCTATACCCCCGGCTTCCGCCTGAGCGATTTCCTTGTCTTTCATAAGGCGTGACGCGTTAGCTATATCGCACTTACCGTTAATCAAGGCCGCGATTCCTGTGCCTGAACCGCCACCCGTAACGGCAATATATTTACCGGGGTTTTTCTCCATATAGTTTTCGGACAGCATCTGAACAAGGTTAATTAGCGTATCCGAACCTTTAACCTGCAGCATCTGTTGCGCTCTTGCATTAGTGACTGAGAAACTTAATATAACTCCTAAAAGCGCCGCATATTTAATATATCTTTTCATATCTGCCTCCTTTTCTAATATATTTACATTTAATTGTGACGATTGTGTTACAAACATGTGATTTTTCTAAAAACAATTAAAATTTAAACAACATGTCCGCCTGGATAAGGCTTTGCGGCACGTCTGCGCCGTTGATCAGATCGCAATAGTACCAGTCAAGGCCAAGAATGACATTGTCGCTAAGGCCGTATTCGAACACTAATTCCGGGCCGTGAATATTGGTCCCGCCGTCATACGCGTCCGAATCGGGAAGAAAATCGAGCCAGGCGTCCTGTTCAAGGTAGCGGTAAAGCGCCTTCGCCGCCCACTCCCCCTTCTTGGAGACCTTTTTGTCTCCTACGCTTAGACCCACCAGAAAACCCTGATTGTCGTCTGTAGGATCCGGCGCGATGACGTAATCTCCAAAAAGCGCGCAATAGTTGATAAAATCAAGCTGCTCGATAGGATTGTTTACTCCGATCTCAGCGCTCGCGACCAGCGCGTCGTATTCATTTATGAGCACGCCGTTTCGCAGTGTGTTTGTGCCGGCCGACCATTCAAAGGCGCTCTTCTGTTCATTTATCGGATTGTAACTTGCCACGGCGGCTTTGAGATGCGCCTTATCGGTCATCTTCCAATTCAAGCCCGCCTGACTTACCACCATAAACGGATCTTTATCATCGCCCGCGCTCTCGTCTAATATAAACAGGGCGGCGTTGCCGAAAGCGTCGACGTGCGGCAATACGTCTTCCATATACATCCGCATGGCGGCCCCTTCCGGGTTAATGTCGCCGTCCCACAAAAGGTCAGACGTAAGCCATATCGGATTTCCCTTGATCTTTCCGCCGAGCAGTGTAAACCAATCAGCGGGATGCCATGAAGCGTAGGCGTAGTCCAGCATCGCGCCTTTGGTCTCAAACTGGTCGTCCAGAGTCTCGTTCGTGGAGCGCGGATCGTCCCCGCCACTGGCTATACCGGCAGCGACTTTTACGGAATCGACTATATCGGCCCCTATTCCTAATCTATATCTATACCTGGCTCTATGCCGGTCATTCGCGTCTTCCTGTGTATTATACTGGTACCTTAATCGAAGATCGCCTGTCAGGTTGATTTTCTGCGCCCATTTAGGCAGAGCGTATGATTCTCCCTTTGCCAGTTCCTTTGCCACCTCGTGTTTCGTCTCATCCAAAATTATCTGCGCCTCCACAGGCGTGAGGATGTTCTTCTCCACTAATTTCTGGACGAGTATGTCCACTTCGCCCGCGAAGGACTCGCCGGTAATGAATAAAAACGCCGCTATTACCGCGATCGCTAATGCCATTGCCTTTCTCATTCTTTTTGCCTCCTTTAGTTATTGTAGATTCTTCTGAAACGGCGTATATCCCGCTCGACCCGCTTCATGGATTCCGCGAGATACGCGTCATCATATTCTTCAGAGTTCTCGACGCTGTCCAATACGTTCTGCATCGTCGTTATCTGCGAACGCAAGAAACTCGCAAGATAATCCTGATGCAGCCTTGACAACTCCTTCACTTCAAACATTACTCACCTCCCTTCTATCAATGATTTTCAAGAGAAAGTGTATAATACGGAAGTGAAGAAAATATTACAGAAAAGTGAAATCTTCGTGACTTACGATATGGGAATTTGGAGGAAAAACTGAAAGTGTCCTACGCCTTGGGAATGGTAAAACTAAAAGTGGAGCCTTGTCCTTCTATGCTTTCAACGGAAACTTCGCCGTTATGAGCCTGGATAATATGTTTAACAATTGAAAGGCCCAAACCTGTCCCGCCCAGTTCGCGAGAGCGGGCCTTGTCAACGCGATAAAAGCGCTCAAAGAGACGGTGTAAATCTTTACTGGGAATGCCGATGCCGGTATCGGTAATATTTACTTTGATATAGTTATCGACAATTTTAGCTGATATAGAGATCTCTCCATTTGGACGATTATATTTTACGGCATTATCTATAAGATTAAGTAAAACCTGTTTTATTCTTGTTTCATCTATATAGACAGGGGGCATATCTTTAGATATTTCTATCTTCGTAGTAATTAATTTATTATCTATTTGCCCTTTCAGGCTCGCTACAACTTTTTCCACAATAGGCAGCAATCTATATGATTTCTTTTCCATTGTAAGCTTGCCCGATTCTATCCTGGAAAGATTTAATAAATCATCTATAAGATTTGCCAAACGATTGGAATCTGAAAGAATGATCTTCAGGAAATCTTTAGCATTTTCTTTGTCATCTAACGCCCCTTCTAACAAGGTCTCTGCGTATCCTTTAATGCTGGATATCGGGGTACGTAATTCATGGGAAACATTGGCGACAAAATCCTGGCGAATTTTTTCAAGTTTCCTTAAATCAGTTACATCGTGAAAAACTAAAACAGCCCCTTCTGTATTTTTATCTTTCTTAACGGCTACAGCATGCACTAATAAAACTCTCTCTTCGGGAAGTAAGGTTGATACCTCTTTTGATATGAGCCCATTTTTAGATTTTAAGGCGCTATCGGTGATTTCTTGTATCTGTAGATTGCGTATTGCCTCTATAGGTTTTTTACCGATAGGATCTCCTTCGATTTTTAAAAATGCTTTGAGCGCCTGATTGATCAATAAAATCGAACCACGGGCATCGACTACCATCACTCCTTCAAACATA
>CAZYBX010000120.1:0-5038 GCA_964645565.1 uncultured Planctomycetia bacterium
TTATAAACCAGGTCGCGCCGGAATTGGTGAAAGATACGGAATTGGCGCTCACGGTAAACGGCGATATGGAGCAGATGGTAAGCCCGGACAGCCCGTTTTACCAACAGCTTAAAGTGGAAAGTCTCGCCAAGGCCGGCGTGAGATTCTATGCGGCCCCCGTATCCGGATTGGACGCTTTAATGGAGCAATGGGACAGGATAGTCTCAAACGACAGGGCCTATGTGACTTTATATGGAGAGACCGCTTCCGAAGGTGATTCCGGCAGCGACAGAGCCGTAAGGGAGCAGGCCATTTGGGAGGCCATGACGGAAGAGCTGACAGAGGCCGGCGTGCCTGTGATATCGGTCCGGTCAGGGCCCATGAGCACATGGAATCTGGTGGAGATAATGAGAGCTATATATTTACAGCTTGCGGTCACCGCCATGCAGTACGCACCTATGGATATAGATTCGGAAGGGCAGCCCGGAGTGCAGCTCGCAAAGGACATATTCAGGGCGATATTAGCGACGGTGAACAACAACATAGACGAAGCCATTGAGCAATATAGGCTTCAGTTGATCGATGAATATCCGAACATGACCGAAGACGAGATCGCCATCCTGGTCGAGCAGCGGATACAGGAGTTAAAGGATGAAGGCCTGTATATACCGAGTATCCGTCAGGAGAATATAGAGGGTATAACGGATGTGCCGATCGACATTGAGGGCTCAATGCAGATGGACGAGCGCGTTACGGCCCTGATCGAAAAAATGCTTCAAAACGACTACGCAGGCAATCCCGGACTGGCGACGACCGCGGGGCGAAACGCCGTGGAATTCTCGAGGAAATATGAGGTCAGGGAGTATTTGCAGGACAGCATAGCAAAACTTCTTAAAGGCAACGAGGACATAATAGGAAAGATAATAATAGACGGGCAGGCCGATGATATCGGTCCCGGACGTTATATCGTAAGGGCCACGAGCGTAGAGTCTCCGTTTAATCTGATCACCGGCACAGCCTGCGGGACCAGCATCGATATATACGACAGGACCGGAGAAGGCCTTGAGATCGTAGCAAGCATACGCATACAATGGGGCTCATCGCTCCGCGTGGTCGTATCCAACGGTATCATAAGCCAGGACTATGTATTGCTGGATGACGGCCGCCTGGTGGAGATCAGTAAAGCCGCGGAAAACAATTTTATGCAGATGGCCGTCACAGGCAACTATGTCTCAATAGGCGGAGAATCTACCGGCAGGCCGGAAGGACTCCAGCTCTTCGAAAGCGAATTGGTACTGCCGTCGATGAAATTTACCGTCCGCCATTCCGACTCCCCCACGCCCGACATGTATTGAATGATGAATAAACAGGGCATGATGACGGGATGGATGAGCTGGGGTGAGCTGTTCAGTCTCAGCCGGATCATGGAGTCTGCCGGAGGCGCAGCGATGATCATGACGGAGAACGGCCTTACGCATATCAGGGACATTAAGATAACAGAAGACCTGCTTGAAAGCAACGAACAGGTCTACGTATATGCCGGCGTGAAGAATCTGGTAAAGCAGATGCAGATATGGATGGATTTCCTTAACGTCAGAGACCGGGAGGCCTCGCCATGGGAGGCTGCCGTGTTTAAAGTCCTGGATGCCGTGAATGCTATTACTGCGGACGCACCGACTACGTTAAAAGCGGAGGCGATTATGCTTTTATTGCGCCTGAGGGAAGGTCTGGAGGCACTGCCTAAGACAGATGTATTAAAAGGCCAGGTGCAGGATATCGTCTCGGTCTTGAGGCTGAGGGTAGAAGAGATATTGGCGAGATTAGATCAGAATAGCGTAATAGCGGAACTTAAGAGCGAATACCTTTCCTTAAGCTCCGCGGAAAGAGCCGAGCAGGCCGCCAGGTACACACTGTTGGGCCACCCGGCCGCCATGATGCGGGCAGAGGTCAAGGCGGGCGAGGAGACCATAATCTTATATGAGCTGGAAGAGGCTTTCTGGCGTACTACACCCTGGGATATCATGAATGAGATCCAGAGAGAGCTTAATGAAAAAACGGAATACACTGCTATCGCAAGTATGCTGAGAGACGCTATATCCGCTCTGAAGCAGAGTTATTCAAATAATTTAGGAAGGCTCCTGACGCCCGAGCCCGCTCCTTTAACGCAATCAGAGCTCGGAGAGAGCATACAGGATTATATGCACAATGAACTGAATATAAAGGGCGAAGCGGGGTTGGACGATGCCGCGGCCGGCGATATACTCCGACAGACAAGCGATATTTCAGAAGATATCCTTAAGACATTCTTGGAACCGGTCGCTATTCCGCCGGTCGAGCCCGACGATGAGCAAAGACGCATAATAAACGAGCTCAGGCAATCAGAGCCGGAGCTTTTCTACAGCGAAGGCGGAGTGGAGTATATCCACAGCCTGCGCTGGATAATGAGAAACATCCGCGAGCGTAAGGCGGGCACAGAGGTAAACTTAAGCGGAGACGTGTCGAGCAGGCTGGACGGGATATTTAACAGCGTATTTAAATATACGATGCGCACTAAACTCCACGCGATTATCTCCGAAGAAGACACGGAAATAGTCTACGGCGTTGGAGGTAAGGATACGGAAGGCTATCGTATGGTATTGTTCCTGGATCCCATCGACGGGTCAAGCCAGGTCGGGCACGGCGGCTCTTTCGGAAGCATATTCACTATAGGGTTCCTGAAGCCGGGGCAGACACTGGAAGACGGGACATTCGACCCGAGAAAACAGGTTGTCGCCGGATTCGATATGCAGTACGGGCCCAGCGCGCAGATGACGCTGTATAATCCGCTGAATAACAGCGGTGAGCCCGAGGCCGTGCAGTTCGTGCTGACAGAGGACCTGCTCTTTAAGAAAGAGATCGTATATGAAAGATTAATAGACATGGAAATGGAGCTGGGATGGGACGGCTTGCTCCCCGTGGCGCACACCGAAGATCCGCAGACAGCCATTCAGCTGGCATTGGGAGGCTCGTTGATAGATTCAATACTCGAAGACGGCCATAAGGAGTTTATATCATGGTTGATCGGGACATACGGATACCAGCCGGCTTACACGGGAGCGCTTCTCAATGACGAAAGAAGGCTTTTGTTGGCGGCCTTGAGGAATCCTTCCAGGGCGGGAGTACTCTATACGTATCCGCGGACCGGCGGCCACATGAGCGGGCGCCTTCGATACCCGTTCGAGGGTATCTATTATTCGCTTATATTCCAGGCCATGGGAGGAGAAGTCATAAACGGGACGGAGCCGCTCCTGAATACCAGGATAGAAGGCGACAGGCCGAGCAATATCCAGGTGCCGTATTATTCAGGCAGCAGCTGGATAACAAAGCTTAAGATGTGCTGGTCCGATTATCTGGAGAAGAATGACGTGGAGCATACGGATGAGGCCATGCAGGATGCCTGGAATACGTTTATCGTAACTTACAAAAACTCCACGAACAGGCTGATCAACGACATTGTGGCTTATTCTCTTGGAGAGGGGATCGCGGCGAAGACAAAGGAAGAGGTGATGAGGGCCCTTCTCGCCTGGGACAGCATAGATATGGACGAAAACTATTTCCCCAGGTTCCTCGACATGACCGGTGAAGAGGCGTATAAGAAGCTTTTTGAGGACAAGGCCCCATTAATAGATATACCTGCTATTCAGGCATTGCAAATCAACGACCTGGACACGCCGGCGGCGCTGGACGAGGCGGAGGCGCTGGCGATGGAGCTCATCGACACGCTTCCCCAGATGCAGGCGCTGGGGGACAGGAAAGAGCATGTGAAGTGGGTCGTAAAGTCTTTCATCGACCTTTTGAGGGGAGAGGAAAGCGGCGGGTTTGATTCGCTTTATGACAGGCTTTATGAGCCTGAAGACAGGACGGAATACTTTGCCGCTCTGGCTTCGCTTAAGCAAATACTGGATACCAAAAGTCTGCAGGATAAGCGAAATCTACTTTTCGCCTGCATATTCCATGATATCGGGATCCCTACCGCGATATTCGAAGAACATGGAACCGCCGGCGCCAAGATCGCGACAGACATTTTACAGGATAAAGTTGTAGCCGGGCAGATAGACGTCGCGAAAATCGCCGATATTATCAGTCATCATGGTTTCTACGTAGGCGATTTCGGCCTAAAGACATTCCCCGATGAATTATTGGGATTGAGCCGGGAGCTCAGGACATCCCTTGCCATATTTGAGGCCATGGACCCCGCAGGCAAGCCATACGGAAGCAGGCTCACGCTGGCCGCGTTGCGCGAGTTTGTAAATTTAACAGACCCTGATTTTATCGCGTATTATATGGAAGGCAATAACTTATATAACTACAGGATGAGAAACAGCCTTACGCCCTTGACGCGCAATATGGAGGCTTACAGCGCGGATACGCTTGCGGCCATAGAAGGCGTATTCGAAGGTCTTAACCCCGCCGAAAAAACAGCTTTTGAGGCCAACTGGCAGGATAGGATAAGCGTCTTCCCGTGGTCACTCTATCATGAGCTCAGGTTGTCCTCAGACGAGAAAGGTGCTGAAAGATTCGCCAAACTGACAAAACTTTTAAGCCAGATAGCCGAAAAATACCTGTCGGTCAACGCCGGCTATGAGCGGATTTACCTGGATACGGATGTGGATTTCGCAAGTTTTGATGCGGACAAGCGCGCGGAATACGCGGACATGCTTGGAGTCCTCCTCGACAGCATACCACTCACGTCTACGCAGCTGGCAGTGGACAATAAGCTCACCCAGAGCAGCTGGACGAGCGTCTACGGCATCCCGATAGAGGTAAAGGACGGGAAGCTCATCATCAAGCTTTCGGAATTAAACAAATCAGCCGCTGCGATAAGAGATCTGCAAAATAATGACCTTGATAGCGCGGCGGCGCTGGACGAGGCGGAGGCGCTGGCGATGCAGATCATCGACGCGCTTCCCGGGATGCAGGCGCTGGACGCGGCCAGGATCGAGCATGTCAAGGAAGTTGTACAATATTTTATCTGTCTTTTAAGGGGCGAGATTAGCGGAGGCTTTGACACTTTATATGA
>CAZYBX010000121.1:0-5031 GCA_964645565.1 uncultured Planctomycetia bacterium
CGATAAGGATAGCAAAAGATTCTGATAGGCCGTATGTATCTTTTAGGGTGTTTACGACACTCATGATTTTAGGGAAGGATGCGATAAAATTACTCTGTCTGCTTATGATAAATGTTATATCGTTATTGGATAGACCATAATGTCTCTTAATATCATCTACAAATGAATATGGCGCCAGTTTCTTGATAAGCTCGTCTATCATAGTCTGAGTGAATTTGTTCTCTTTATAGAGAGAGATGGTATTACTGAATCTCTGGGCGAGGGTGGCCATGCCGGCTTGAGTGAATTCATCTCTTCTTGAGAGGGCATTCGCTTCAGGTTGAGTCAACATACCGATGGATATGAGTTGGTCGAGTGCCGGCTGTTTCCAGTATCTTACGAGTGAGTTGGAGATGATCCTCGCGTAATCGAAGCTCTCTTCAAGTGAGGCCCTCTCTTCATCGCTTAAGGAGCGGTTCTGTACGATATTATCTATTGCAAGGTATATATCAGCCGTGGAACTATCCCACCTTATGTCGTCATTCATAAGGAGAGCGGTCAAGTCCTGATAGGCATTAATGAGAGCCTGGGATGAACCTTGAGGAATGGCTATACGCTCCCTCATAAGCTCGCTTAAGAGATAGTTGCGATAGGTGTACTCTGTGTGGCCTGAGGGGAAGAGGTTGGTCTTACTTAAAGCGCCTGTTTTCTGCTTAAGGCCTGTTAGATACGCGCTTACCTCTGTCTCTATATCCGCATCAAGGAGGCTTTTTTGGTAGGGGTCTCCTTGTACCTCGCCTGCAATGTCTTTTTCTATAAGATTAGCCATCTCATGGGCTTCAGCTAATGTGGGGAATATAGTGCCTGCGAGTAGTTCTGTAGCCTCATGGGCAATGAGTGCCATGGCTAATTTTCTTGTGGAGGGTGAGGTTAAGAGCTTATCCAGATAGACCTTTGGCAGGTATATGGTGTTGGTCTCTGGGTCTGAGGAGGCGATACAGTATTCGTCCTCGCTTAAGATGAATATGCCGGGAGACTTGTTCCTCGGTGTTACAAGCTCTACTTTTGAGTTCCTTAAGACCTCTGCCGTGTCATAATACTCAAGTCTTTCAAGCTCGGCTATGGTATCATTGATAATATCTGCATATTCCGCTGATGGGGGTGTCTCGCTACCGTCATCATATAAAGTAGTGATAGCGGGATCCATTATGGCGTTGTCGGCTGTGCCTGGAGTGAGGACGCTCTTGATAATGTCCTCGGGTACGTTTTCGCCTTTCTGGATGGAGTCGGTGGGTGAAGATTCCGTTCTTGCCATCTCGTTTAAAACCTCCGGATCCCTGAGGCCATTTTCATGAGCTATGCGGTCGACCTCAACTTTGAGGGTTGAGAAGGCGGATATGTCAGGAAGGGTAACAGCATCTTTAAAGCCGTCTGGCAAAAGGTCTTGGATGTATTTGAGTTGGTCATAATATGCTATGGCTTCAACAAGGGAGGCCCAATCTATACCTGCATCAAGAGCAGAATCTATAAGATCCCTTCTATCCCGTAATATTGAGTTTAATATGAGATGGTTAGTTTCATGGATAATGCTAGCCACACGAAGATTCTGTCTTGTCAATCCCACGCTTTCTCTGGTAAGTGCCTGCTCTTCCGGAATAAGAATTACATCTTCATCAAAGTTACAAATGAAAATAACCCCGGATATAAATGTCAAGCCGCGCATAACGAGACTCCCTCCTATAGGAATATGTCTGGCAACCACTATTTTATCCAGTACTTCTTGACTTACCATGTGCACGCCGTAGTCAAGTAAGCCATCTGGAATCGGAAGGTCAAGTATGGCCTGGACCGCTTCGGAGATTCGCGCGAGAGATTGGGACGTGGCTCCATCTTCAGCGTAAAGGACGCCTATGACTGACTTTATCCATTCATCAAGCCTGTCAGTATCAGATTGAGCAAGGAAGGCTGCAAGGTCCGCATCTGTCCTTATGGCATCCGTAATGCCTGTAGGGGCGAAGATGCTTATCGCCTCTCCATCCTGGCCGATCTGTATCTGGTCCTGGGGGATGCCTGCGGTTGCGGCGTCATCTGCGATGATATTAGTGGCTGGATTCAGTATCGTTATTATGTTCTTCCCGCTTACATAGACTGCGCCTGTGGCTTGATCTGTGGCTACGCTGAATGGCCCGAGGTCTATATCCGCGGCTAAGGCGTTGAGTTCGCTTAAGAGAGTCTCCACCGATGGGGTGCCGCCCGCAGAGTACGCATTTTTAAGGGCCGTCTCCAGGACCTCGCCCTGGAGCTCCTGCCATTCCCTTCTTTCGTTTATTGCTCTAACTTTTAGGAGGCCGGTCTGCGCCACTTCGAGCTTCTTATTGCGCTCCAATATCTCCTTATATAATTCTTTATCCAGGTCTCCGTCAAAATGAACGGGCATCTCTTCCACGGAGATGCCCTTTTTGATCAGTTTATCCGACAGGCCTGCGATATGGAACAAGCCGGTGATCATTACGGCTTTCGCCTCTCCCTGCCTTTGGATCTCATTTATCATGTTGTCTATTATGGCCTTTTCCCTTTGCGAGTTTACCCGCAATGATTCCTTTTCGGTCTGAGTAGTAGCCGGGTTCCAGAAGTAGTCATAGACCTTTTCATAAAGCTCCATATCGTCCACGCCGTAAACTTCGTATTTATCGCCGTCCACTATCCTCAAATACTCATCCGCCGCGATCTTTCCTGATTTGAGATACTTCTCGGCGACCTCTTCTATCGCCTCCTGGCCTCCGGGGAGCTTTCTATAGATGTCTATATCCGATAGGTCGAGATAGCCGTAGCTGCCCTCAGTGAAGATGACACTGACACCTGATTTCTCATTTAACTCTCTTATGTGGGATATGATCTGCTTCTGGACTGGGTAGTGGGTGTGGACGTCTCCGATAAGATATATCTTCGGCTGGTTATTATATATACTATTATATGCTATTAGACCTTTTAAGTCAGCGCCGTATGAAACCTGTTGAAATAGAAAGACTCCCGCCATCACCATAGCTATCGTCTTAAGCCATGGCTTGAAGCGCGGAGTCCGTAGACGCATTATGCTTAATTCAGTTGTATGCATTGAGGGAAGATCCCGGTTTTCAGGTAAACCTTCTACCTTTGTTTTTTGGGCTTCCCTCTTTTGTGGAGTTACTCTCCCAAGCCCGCATTACTTACGATCTTTTTAAAACATATAAATAAGTCCGGACAAAAAATTGGCCAAATATAAGGTCAATATAAGTATACCCTATAATATATAGTCCGTCAAGAGTAAATATCTATCTTTTTTATACCCTAATAATAGGGACAGACCCCTATTTTAAGAGTTATTAATAGTTAGCTTTCTTGACTAAAAAAGGGGACAGGCTACTTTTTCATGCCTTATTAGGGGCAGACACCATTTATTGTTGCATCGCTATTTCCTCAATAAATGGTATCCGCCCCTTCATTAAAAAAGTAGCTTGTCCCCTTTTTTTAAGCTTGACAGTGCGGCGCGGATAGTGTATACTTGTTTCAGTAAGTATACAATATGGAATACTTAATGAAATGAACTTTAAAGATTTCTATAAGACAGCCGAGAAAAATAAATATTACATTCTTTCACACAAAGATGTATTATCGTTCTTTCCTCACGAAAAGAGGTCCAATCTAAAGCAACTCATTCACAGGTGGAAGGAAAAAAAATGGATCTATTCTCTTAAAAAGGGACTATACGAACTCACCTACCCCTCAGACATCGCTATCCCGGATATGTATATCGCCAATAAGCTTTATAGCCCTTCATATGTGTCGTTAGAAACGGCCTTATCCGACTACAGCATCATCCCGGAAGTAGCGATGTCGGTGACTTCCATCACGACAAAACCTACGCGAAGATTCAAGAATAAACACGGCCTTTTCATCTATCGAGCGGTGAGGCCGGAAGCCTTTACGGGTTATCTTGTGAGAAGGCACGGCACTTTCGATATTCTTATTGCCGAGCCGGAAAAGGCGCTCGTCGATTATTTATATTTTAAGGCATATCGCAATAAAAACTATGATTTCAGCGAAGCAAGGTTGGATAAAGACGCTGTCTCGCGTTTGAATAAAAAAAAGCTTAAAAAATACGCGGAATTATACAAAATGGACCGGAGGGTAATACATGCTTACTTATGAATCTTTACTGGAACAAGCGCGATCCAGAGGGATGCCTGCCACAAAGACCCGCGGTATTTTAAGGGAATACCTTCAGATCCTTATCCTAAAAGAACTTTATAAGACGGATTCGGGGGGGGAACTCTATTTTACGGGTGGGACCTATTTAAGGCTGGTCCATAATCTCAAAAGATTCTCCGAAGATCTGGATTTTAACGCAAATGCTATAACAAAAAAAGAGTTTGAGGATATTTTGGCGAAGGTCAAAGATGAATTAAAACGAGTGGGCATGAGGCCGCGGGTCGAATTTGCCCATTGGGAAAACATGTATGTATCAAAACTGATATTCCCTGTTATAGAAAAAGCATACGGAATAACATCGGAATATTCAAAAAAGAAAGGCATAATAATAAAAGTGGAAACGAACCGTCCGAAATGGAAGATAAAGAGAGAGACGCGGGTGATATCGGGGTTCGGCGAATTTTATCCGTGCATATGCACGGAGCTTGGAGCGCTATTCGCGGATAAGATAGACGCGCTTATAAAAAAACAGAGGAGCAGGCATCTTTATGACATTATGTTCATGCTTGCGAACAAGCATCCTATAGATAGCAACGTATTAGAGGCTCTTGGAATAAAAGAAGACCCCTTAAAATTAATACACGATAGAATACAAGATCTGCCGGAAAAAGAATTGGAAAGACAGGCCGAGTCATTAAGACCTTTTTTATTCGATGAAGCTGAAGCGGATTTATTGATTAAAGCGCATGATATAGTGCCGTCGCTATTGGAAAAATATGACAAGAAATAAATAGGGACAGCTTGGGCTCAAGTGGCACGTCCCTAAAAGGGCGGCAAAATGGTAAGCGAGGGGCGGGCCGGGCC
>CAZYBX010000122.1:0-5016 GCA_964645565.1 uncultured Planctomycetia bacterium
CGAAGCGCCCGAAAACCATAAGAAAAGGATAGGTCATGGTAAAAGCTGATTTAGTGATGAGGCTGCGTGAAAAGACGGGCGTGGGCATGATGGCCTGCAAGGAAGCGTTGAAAGAAGCGAACGGCGACATCGATAAGGCCGTCGATATCCTGCGCAAAAGAGGAGAAGCTAAAGCGGTCAAACACGCCGGTAGAACGGCTAAGGAAGGGCTCGTTGCCAGCTACATACATCTCGGCGGAAAGATCGGCGTGCTTCTCGAGATGAGCTGCGAGACGGATTTTGCAGCCAAGAGCGCAGACTTTAAAGAACTTACCAAGGATATCACCATGCACATAGCGGCATCCAATCCGTTATACATCAGGCGCGAAGATGTGCCGAATGAAGTGGTAGCTAAAGAGAAAGAGATATTCAAGGAGCAGGTGAAGGACAAGCCCCCTCAGGCCATAGAGAAGATTATAGAGGGGAAGATGGAAAAATTCTATCAGGAGGTCTCCCTGCTCGAGCAGCCCTTCGTGAAGAATCCGGATGTCACGGTGAAAGACCTCATCACGTCTTCAATCTCCAAGATCGGAGAAAATATATTGATCAGGCGCTTCGCCCGCTATCAGGTAGGGGAAGAGATTTAGTCCCGGGGCACGGGAAGAAAATGCAAAAACCGGTATATAAAAGAATAATCCTTAAATTGAGCGGTGAGGCCCTACAGGGAAAAGCGGGCCGCGGCGTCGATTACGGTATTACGGCTTCTATCGCGGAGAGGATAAAGGATGTCCACGAATCAGGCATTCAGATAGCGATAGTCATTGGCGGAGGCAACATCTTCAGGGGCGCGGCGGCGGCGGAACGGGGCATAGACAGGTCAACGGCGGATTATATGGGGATGCTCGCCACCGTGATAAACGGAATGGCGCTTCAGGACGCGCTCGAGAAGTCAGGCGTATTCACGCGGGTGATGTCGGCGATAGAGATGAAAGAGGTCGCCGAGCCGTATATACGCAGGAGGGCAATACGGCATCTCGAGAAAGGCAGGATCGTTATTTTCGTGGGAGGCACCGGTAACCCTTATTTTACCACCGACACCACAGCCGCCTTGAGGGCGGTGGAAATAGGCGCGGAATTAATATTAAACGACACAAATGTGGACGGTGTATATTCGGCCGATCCGAAAAAAATCAGAAACGCGAAAAGATTCAAGAAGCTGAAATACATAGAGGTCATAAAAAGAAAACTGAAAGTGATGGACGCGACCGCTATCAGCCTCTGCATGGACAACAACCTGCCGATCATCGTATTTGATCTCTTTAAAAGGGGAAATATCAAAAAGATCGTCTTCGGCGAAAAGATCGGCACTATTGTCAAGGGGTGATCTATGAACCCATTCGACTGCGCTCAGGGTTCATCCTGAGCGAGTGAAAGGAGTCGAAGGATGAATACCGTTAAGGAGATATTAAGCGACGTCGAAACGAAGATGAAGAAGACTATTGAAGCCGTGCACAGGGAATTCAACACGGTAAGGACGGGCCGGGCATCTCCGGCCCTTGTGGAAGGCCTGAAAATAGAATATTACGGTGAGGAAGTCCCCATACGGCAAATAGCGGGAATATCCACCCCCGACGCGAGGCTTATCGTGATACAACCATGGGACCCGACGGCCCTTGCCGGGATCGAAAAGGCGATATTGAAGTCGGATATAGGCATAACCCCTAATAACGACGGCAAACTTATAAGGCTGAGCGTCCCTCCTCTCACCCAGGAAAGAAGGGAAGAGCTTATAAAGCTCGTAAAGAAGATGGCCGAAGACGGTAAGATATCCCTTCGCACCGCCCGCCATTCCGCGAACGACGCCATAGATAAGCTCGAGAAGGATAAGAAGATAAGCGAAGACGAAAAATTCAACGGCCATAAGGATACGCAGAAGTTTATCGAGAAGCACACCGAAGAGATAGAGAAGTTATTGAAGGCGAAGGAAGAAGAGATCACAAGTCATTGATTTTTGAAAATTAAAGGTTTTGGGCCGCTAGCTCATCTGGCAGAGCACCGCCCTTTGTAAAAAAGGGGCTCTATTTAGGAAACTAGATAGAGAAAAATCCTGTAAATTGCGGGAAAGTCTGGTGTATTCTCCGCTACTGCCGAGTAATGGTAGTAACAACGCAGAGATGCAGATAATCCGCAGCCAAGCCCAGTTTCATTTTCAATGGGAAGGTTCAACGACTATAATCAGGACTCCGCTAATATGGTGGAGATGGGATAGTCTGACCTGCATAGCGATATGCAGAGACTGAGGGATACTTCAGTCCTCTGCTTTTAAAAGCAGAGTAACAATTGTGTTTAAGGCGGGCGTGGAAGGTTCGAGTCCTTCGCGGCTCACCATGGTTCGACGCGCGAAAACCTCTCTGTTGAAAATATGGAGAGGTTTTCGCTTGCTCACCATGGCCCCTCGACAGGATAAGCTATGTGGTATGTTGTGACAAGTTAAACTACGGTTGACACTGGGTGTGTCCTCATACGTTCTCTTAAGACCTCATAGGGCGTTTTACCGTTAAAGGCCCCATGAGGCCGGTCAAAATTATAATAATTTTCCCATTCTTTCAGTTTTTCATTTAAATCCACATCATCAGTATAATCCAATAATTGATAAAATTCAAGGTCATCCGTTCCGTGAGAGCGCTCTACCTTGCCGTTAAGACGCGGTGTCCGCGGTTTGATATAAACATGATGGATGCCGCGGTCATTACAATACCAGTGGAATAGCGCTTGGAATTCATGGCCGTTATCGGTCCTTACGGTATTAATTCTGAAGGGGAATTTATCAATTATATGATCGACAAAGTTAATGGCATTTTCCTGATTATGGCGCCGGTATATCTTTATGGCTCTGACCCTGGTAGCATCATCAATAGCGGTATATTGAAAACGCCGGATCTTTTTGCCGTCTTTTGCAGTAAAGAATAAGAATTTGACATCCATCTGGATATGATGACCCGGAACTTGTTTTTCGTAGCGCTGATGGGTCTCAATAGTGCGCAGTTTGGTATTATGGGGCAGGCGACTCATATTGCTTCTTTTGAGGACCCAATATACTCCGCTTGTTGATATTACTATATTGTGGTAACGTTTTAAGAACCAGCTGATACGCGCAGGCCCCAGATGGTGGGTTTTTCTGAGATAGATTATTTTTTCTTCGATTTCCTTTGGGGTGCGTAGCTTGATATTCTGGGGACAGGGTTTGCTATTTATGAGTGCTTCTTCTCCGAAACATCCATATGCCCGCTTCCAGCGATAGAATATCTCCCGGCTGATCCCAAAATGGCGACATGTCTTGGCAACGTTACCGTTTTCTTTCGCATAATTTAATACTCGCAGCTTACGACTAATATCCCTCTTGGCCTGAGTCATAAACTATCCCTCCCTCAGGACACATTTTACCAAAACTGTCAACCAAAGTCAGAACTTTCATACTGGCCATTTCTCTCCCTTAGCCACCTAAACACTTGACAGGTTCCCATCTATGTAGTATAATCTTACAAGACTTGTAATTTAATCGAACATATGGTATACTTATTAAGGGGTGATCATATGATTACAAAACAGAAGCTTGCAGAGCGGATAAAAAAAATGAGGGAAGACAGGGAGCTTTCGCAGGAAGACCTTGCCGCAAGGCTGGGTGTGCCGCGGCCTTCCATATCCCAGCTCGAATCAGGCCAGCGCGATATAAGCAGCATGGAACTGGCCAAGCTCGCAAATATCTTTGAGATATCTGTTGATGATTTACTGAGTCCGGATTTAGAGGAAAAGGAGCGCAGGGACACAAAGAAAGGCGGCAAGGCGCCTAAATTCGATAAGAAGAAGTTTAAGGAAGTGCTTCTTTATATCCTGGACAAGTGTGGCGCAAAGGCGAATGTAGGGGAGACCGTGCTTTATAAGCTTTTGTATTTCTCGGACTTTAATTATTATGAGTTATTTGAGGAATATTTGACGGGAGCTGCTTACCGGAAAATAAGCTATGGCCCCGCACCCTGCGATTTCCAAGAAGTGGTTCGGGAGATGATAGATGAGGGTGAGCTGAAGAAGGTAGTAACCGAATATTACGGCAAGCCTCAAAAAAAGTACCTTCCCCTTGTCAATGCAGATATAAACGCATGGAAATGGAGCGCCAGGGAAAAAGAAGTAATCGACAAGGTAATCGAAAGATTTTCTTCTATGGATGCGACTACCATAAGCGAGTGTTCTCATGAGGACATACCTTGGGAAGTAACCAAGGACAAGGAGATAATAGATTACGAAACAGTTTTCTACAGAAAGCCGCCATTTTCAGTAAGAGCTTACCCCGAGGAATAACAGCATGGAATTTACAACTTTGCATGAATTTGACTCGGAGTTTAATAAACTCTTCAAAAAATACCGTAGCTTAGACGACGACCTCGAAGTCCTGAAATCTATACTACTAAAGAACCCGCGCGGATATGAACCTCACGTATTTCGTATTCCGGGCCTTGGCATAGAGACAGAGATATATAAGGTCAAGAACTTCAGGTGCAAGGCATTGCAAAGAGGATCACGCAGCGGTATCAGGGTTATATACGCCTATTTTGAGGCAGAGGAAAGAATAGAGTTTGTGGAAATATACTATAAAGAGAAGGACAACGTAGACTGCAACAAGGACAGGATCAAGAGACAGTATAAATAAAAGAGAAGAGCGGGATAAATAAAAAATGCAGGATGTCCGCCTCAGATGGGTCGGACATCCCTATCTCCCAGTCGTATAGAAAGTTACGCATTTTCGAGCCAGAAATGACCGGACAAAACGGACATTTTTCTCTGCTATTTTCGGGCTTTAATAGGTCTCATGGCGACCTATCTATAACTGACCTATCTGGAGGCAGAAAAATCTTGCTATTTGGCAGCTATTAAGTATAATAGCAGCTGAAATTTAAGATTTAATATTAATAGGAAAGGGTATGCACCTCACCATGGTTCGACGCGCGAAAACCTCTCTGTTGAAAATATGGAGAGGTTTTC
>CAZYBX010000123.1:0-5013 GCA_964645565.1 uncultured Planctomycetia bacterium
CTTCCGCGGTCAGGCAGGCCGAGAAGGTCGTTTTCCGTCAGGTCCGCGATCTTGTTGCCGGTCTCAAGGGAAAGGGCTATAAAGAATTCCTTTATCCGGGCGTCATCCCATTCATGGACATAAGTAAAGTCCCATGGGAAGGTCTCGAGCCTCAGGCTGGAGGCGGATGTGGAATCCGTGACAATGGCGCCTCTTGAATGCTGTAAACCGCTCATCGGATAAGTAGGATCGTAGTCGCCCTCTATACCGCGATATACTGAATTGTTCTTCGCGGTGCCCGTGGCAATGGCGATTACTTTCACATCATTTTGGATAT
Source organism: uncultured Planctomycetia bacterium (assembly GCA_964645565.1). Lineage (GTDB taxonomy): Bacteria > Omnitrophota > Gorgyraeia > JAHIPI01 > JAHIPI01 > BS750m-G14. The sequence goes on from CAZYBX010000123.1 coordinate 317, forward strand.
CGGCGTTCCCTTCCCTGTAAAGGAGTTCATAGTAGCCGAAGGAAGTCATGGCGTATTTCGCGTTTTCCGGCACGGCGATACCGTCCACATACATCTGGCCCAAAGACTCCATTTCCGGTGAATGCGCTACCGCTGTATGGCGGCTTATGGGCGCTATGAACGCGCGTTGATTGAAGGGAGTACCTGATTCCATAAAGCCCACATGGCCCTTTCCGTCTTTTAGCCATGGGTCTCCGTAGTCCGGGCCTATGCCCGATAAGAATATGTGCGCGCCGCCCTCCGCCGTGATTTTCGCGCTCAGCCTGTCGGCCTGGCGCTGCATGGCAAGAAGGAAGTTGTATTGCACCGGGTTATCCGCCGCGGTCAAGCTGCCCGCGAGGAATTTCGATATGAGAAGGCCGTTTACATCGATGTCGGCCATAAGGGCGTCGAACTGGGCGTCCGTCATCTGCGAGCCGTCCGGATTCAGGTCTCCGTAGAAAAAGTTCCTGTTCGCCTCAGGTATGTGCAGCCTGTCGAACATGTTATTGAGTATGTTGTGGAAGGAGTGGTAATCCGTCCTCTTCTGCGGCATTATGGCGTCCAAAGGATACGCTATCACGCGGCTCATGTCCGGCTTCACCGACGTGTCGACGCCATGGGCGGCAAGGATAGCCTGGACCTCCGGGTTGTTCCAATTATCAAGATAGTATGCCATCTTCGCGTATCCTATCCACGGCGTATCGCCGGTGCAGAAATTTATTATTATAGGAGCGGACGGGCTGAGCTTTGCCATCCATTCCTGTATTCCTATTATTATCTCGCACGCGAAGGTTATGCCGGCCTCTTCTATATCGTCATTTATCATTATCTCCATGTTTTCCGCGTTGCTGTATGCGTCGCTATATAGGCGAAGCGCGTATTCATCGAGCGCTTCCTGAGCCTTCGCCATGTCTTCCTCGGATAGAGCGCCCGAGGCTATCTGCGCCTCCAACATGCGGACGGCTGCTACCCTCTCCGCGGCGTCTGCGCTTTCCAGGCCCTGAATGGCGCCCTCGAGCGGCATCAGCTTCTGGCGTATGCGGACATACCAGCCGTATTCCCGGAGGGCGGCGTTCTCGGAAGTGTGCATGATACGGAGCATATCTTCCCACCTTGACATCTCAGCTGATCTCAAGTCGTTGTCCCGCGTGAATACCGCCCCGTTTTTCTGAAGGGCTTGTTCGGGATTATAGGGATCCCGCAATACAAGATTAGTCCTGTCATCCGTAACGCAGTACCCGCCCGTTTTGATAGCGTCGCCGATGCGCGTCATGAATTTATCATATCTCTGCGGTATATCCATGGCCGCTCTCTGATAATAAATATCTATGCCTTTATTTAAAACGGCGTTTAATTCCGCGGAGTAACCTGCGGGGTCGGCGATATTCCAATTGCTCGCGAAGGTAATGCTATAAGTCTTTTCCCGGCCTGTGCCGGGATATGTCCATTTGAACGTTATGCGCGGTGAGCCGTAAGATGAGCTATCGATCGCGATATCCTCTTTCTTCACGCCCATAGCTTTTAACTCCAGCATCAGAGCCTGCTCTATGAGAAGAGTCCCCTGCGCTTCGGTATAGCCCAGCCTTCTTTTATTTGCCATATAAACGTCATCCTGCAAAGTATCCCAATTAAGCAATGCCGTTCTAAGGATTGCCGCATCAACGGCTTTGACATCCACAAAATAGCCCTCTGTCGCGTCGAGTGAAAGCAGGAAATTCGATATATCGGGACCTGAAGGGCCATATACCGCGACCTTGCCGGCCTCGTGCTCAGGATTTACGACATTGCAGACGCCGATGTCGTGGCCCACATACGCGGCGTGAAGTATCTCATAGTCAAACGCGGAGAATTCCACGTAATGCTCTGTGACGAATTTGACGATGTCGGCTGCGGTGTGGTATTTCGAGGCAAGACTGAGAAGTTCATCGGCTATGATGTTGTTTATGTCGAAGCGCTGTTTAAGAAGACCGATTATCTGATCTTTTATGGTTGGGTTCGTTTTAATGGCATCGGTATATACCTTACATTCGGCGGTTACGGCATCTATCTCTTCGAGCCATTCTTCATATAGAGTGCCTTTCGTGGAATTGTGGGCCGCTTCATTGGCAAGGAGGGCTTCGATGATCACTTTCATGGCCGGAGGCGCGTTGGCCTGGTTCGCCTCTGCCAGCCATTCGTTAAGCCAGATTGTGTTTCCGTCTCTGAATACGAGCGCTTCCACGCCTTTGAAGAAGCGTATCTCGCAGCCCTGGCCGCCTTCGGCGACAGGCTTCCTGAGTCCCTCAAGGAGCGTTCTTATATTTCCCGTGAAGGTGTTAAGGTTATTCGTAAGGACTACATCGACTACCTCTTCCTTCTGCGCAAGTAACTCTTCAGTGGTCAGCTTGAGGCTCTTTCCGAGCGCGCCGGATTTAAAGCCGCCGATCTCAGCCGCGGTAAGGTCTCTTCCTATATAACCATCGGCTTCAGGATATATCCTTCCGCTTACCGGAGAGCCTGCGCCGTCCAGCACCAAAACGGCCACATCACCGTCTTTCATGGTAACTTTGTAGGTAACGCCCGCTTTCGTGAACTCAGACACAAACCCTTCCGCCTGGTTCTGCATGATCTGGTGGAGGGCGGATGCTTGTCCAGATGTCAAATTACCAATATTCTGCGACATAATATCAAGACCTGACTGCCTTATTCTCAAGAAGTCGATGGTAGTACCATCATAATATATAAGTGTGTTTTCTTCATGTTTCTTGATATACATGCCCGTTGTCGGATAAAATGCCCAATTGCCGTGCCTATTCTGTTTTTTAATGAAATCTTTTACACTTGCATCAAGACTATTATTTACAAATGTCACTCCGAGTTTTAAGTTATTCGCCAGGAGTTTGGGGACGATACCCACATAATCAAGCATATCCTTCATCGCCGCCAGCACCTCGGGCGCGACTTCATGGACACCGTAATCCTGCACAAAACCCTTTTCATTCGATATCTTCTTCAGCGCCTCGCAGGCGGCTATGATATCCGCCTCGGGCGTAGCGGCGGTCGCGCTCTTCAGGAACCCAATGATCGTCTCGGGATCGTTCGTCATCTTGAAGATGCTCAAGTCCGCCTGCCTGTCGCGCGCGATGCGGGCGGCATCCACTTTGCCTCTCCACAGTCCGATCGAAGTGCCGCCGGTATAGGACAAGTCCACCGGATCTCCCTTTGCATCTGTAACAACTAGACGCATGTTCTCTATTTTGGCGTCCCATCCCTGCGGGAAAGAAGCTGTTCGCTCTATATTTCCACTCGCCGCATCATGGACGATCGCTATTACCGTATCATTTCCGTCATTGACGGCATAATATCCTTCGAGAATCGCTTTGTCTATTTGAGTCTGGGTGGGTTTCTCAATGTATTCGCTGTTCTTTATGAAACTTACAGTACCAAGCCGAGAAATCTTGCTTGCGATATCGGCCAGTCGAGGATCTGTTATTAACGATATGCTCAAAAATTTATCTTCTCTATATGCAGTCAGCGCGAGCCAATTAAGGATGGTTTCGCCGAATCCTTTAAGTTTGTAGCTGCTGACTGTTATGTCTATATCAGTCAGTGATATGCTTTCTCCGAATTTCACATCGACAAATCCTATTCTCCCGTTGAAGGCGCCGCTCCCATCGTCTGCTTTTATCACCAGGTTGTTATTAGAGGCATCATACTCAAGGAGTATGTATTCACCCATTTTAGGATTAAACAGCTTCACGGATTCGATATCCCCGGAAGGCGTGTAGGTATATTCCTCCCACACGGTGCCGGAGTCGTCGTAGACCTTCGTTATCCCGTGCGGCCCGAATTCGGTGTCATACAGCTTCTGGCGGATGCGGACATGCCAGCCGTAGCCTGCTCTTTTTACGCCTTCTTTTATGATATTTTCCCAAGTCAGCATTGATGGGGATCTTAATTCATCGTCATGCGTAAATACTGCCGCGGCGTCTTTAAGATACTCTTCAGGGGAAAAAGGCGTTTCGACCCCACCAATATAGTCATCCGTAACACAATACCCGCCTGTCTTAAGAGATGCTCCGACAGCCGGCATAAATGAAGAATAGTATTGAGGTAACGCGCCGCTGCCTCGTTGGTAATATATATCGATCTTGTTTTCCAATGCTTTATTCAGATCACAGCCGAAGGTTATTGTATAAGTCTTTTCCAGCGCAGTTCCGGGATATGTCCATTTGAATTTTATGCGCACCCGGCCGTCAAGCGCTGCTTCAATATCTTCGCTCTTTGGGCGCTCTATGCCCATAGCTTTTAATTCCAGAAGAATCGCTCTTTCTAAGCCAATGGCCGAAAGGTAAGACATGTGGGCATATCCGGAATTCTTTTTGTGGTTAATATAATAAATATCCGAAGTAGTGCTACCGATATTCTCCCAATCGGCTAATGCCGTTTCTAATTTTGACTTGTCCACTGGCGACATATCGACAAAATGTCCTTCTGTCGCATCTGTGGATAAAAGGTATTCTGACACACCGGCGCCTGAGCCATAGTAAACGGCGATTTTGCCTTCTTTGTGGCCGGGGTTTACGACATTAGAGGTTGTTATACAGTGGCCGACATACGCGGGATGCAGTATCTCATAGTTAAACGCGGAGAATTCCACGTAATGCTCTGTGACGAATTTGACGATGTCGGCTGCG
>CAZYBX010000124.1:0-5011 GCA_964645565.1 uncultured Planctomycetia bacterium
CCGTTTTTTAGTAGGTTTTTCTCTGGAAACAAACAGGCCTCTTGAAAGCGCAAAGAAGAAGTTAAAATCTAAAAACCTAGATATGAGAGTGATTAATAAGGCCGGTCAAGGGCTTGATCCTTTCGGTTCGGGGGCCAAAGATGTCGTTATCATGGACAAGGCAGGCAGGACAAGGCGCATAAGAGGCGCGTCTAAGCGGAAAATCGCAAAACTTATCCTTGAACGTATAGAGCAAAGCGCCGATTAAGTCTTTTACCCTTGACAAAATAAAAGCGCTATGGTATCCTTTGGGTAAAATAACTACCATTATAATAAATTATATAAAGAGGAGGCAGGGTATGTTTTTTAGAAAAAGAAGAACGTGGGGGTTTACCCTCATAGAACTTCTTGTGGTTATCGCTATTATAGGTATACTTGCGGCGTTTTTGACGCCTGCCGTGCAAAAGGCCAGGGAAAAGGCCCGCCGCACCGGCTGCGCGAGCAACTTACGGCAGATAGGCGTGGCTTTACACCTTTACGCCGCGGACTGGGATGAGGATTTTCCCGATCGCGCAGGGCTGGCGGCGCCGTTCCAATATCAGGCTTTAGGTGTTTTATATAGCGATTATCTGGATACGGAAGAGATATTCGATTGCCCGAGCGACGACAAAGCGACCGACGCTTCATCTGACGGGACGACCCTTAGCAATTCGAGCTACGCTTATGACGCGGGTTTAAACGAAGCCGACCGCTCGACCACGCCGATCGCATCTGATAACGGCATCGCGGCGGGCGGGGTAATGGCGGAGGACGATAACCACGGGCTCGCGGGCGTCAACGTGCTTTTTATAGGCGGACACGTCAAATGGGTGCCGGCAAACTCCAGCGGTACGCTTTACACCGCCGATGTCTCCGATTGGAGCAACCTCGTAGGCCAGAATTAGAAGGCCAGGGTCATCAGGTAATGTCCAAGAATTAATCTTTAAAAAAGCACTTAAGGTGAGCGCAGTCGATCTTAAGTGCTTTTTTTATCGGCACGGCGATCGTATTGACATCGAATCCAGATGTACTCGGATTATCCGGCGGCGTACCCAAGAGGCTTAAGGGAGGAGTCTGCAAAACTCCGATGCAGCGGTTCGAATCCGCTCGCCGCCTCCAAATTAGTCGACGGTCATCTGTCGACGGTCGACAGAAAAATCGTCTTATCCGTGGACTGTTGACCGCGGTCTGTGGACCACATAGCTTGTTATATTGGTAAGGATCGGGCGGTTGGCGCAGTTGGTTAGCGCGTCAGTTTGACATACTGAAGGTCACTGGTTCGAGCCCAGTACCGCCCACCATTTTTTAATTCAATCAAAAAGAGAAGGTATGCCGTCAGACCCTCTTGATAAAAATGTCCTTAGGCGATTGTATTATAAAAATAGGTTGTCCATGCAAGATATAGCCTCAAAGCTTAATGTCACATTCCCAACGGTAGTATATTGGATGGAAAAATATAATTTTCCCCGGCGCTCAAATAGCGATAGCGCATATTGTAAGGCTAACCCGAAAGGCGACCCTTTTAAGATTAAAAAACGGCTTAATAAAAGAGAAAAAGAGCTCATGCTGACAGGTATAATGCTATATTGGGCCGAAGGTGCGAAATCAATAAAAGCATCGTTGCAATTAGCAAATCTTGATCATAGAATGCTGCAATTGTTTATCAGATTTTTGAGAGAAATATGCGGGGTCAATGAAGAAAGATTGAAATTATACGTGCGAGTATATAAGAGATTCAGCAGAGAGAAGGCCAGAAGATATTGGGCGAGGACATTAAAGATGCCGGCGAAGAGGGTCTATGTATACCCTCATACAGATGGGAGAAGTAAAGCGGATAAACAGTGGTCACAATACGGCATAGCGACGCTGCAATTACATAGTTTAAAGCTTCGTAATTGGATCGACAGCATGATTGAAAAACAGTTAGTTAATCTTATTAAATAGGTATGATCCATCTGCCGGGATGGTGAAATTGGCAAACACTCGGGACTTAAAATCCCGCGGGTGGTAACACCCTTGAGGGTTCGACCCCCTCTCCCGGCACCAGGACAACAGAAGCGCAGAGGCGGATTTGAAAAAGGTATGGGTGAATAAAGCGGATTCTTTTGAAGAAGCAGAAAGATTCGACAGACAATATTATTTTAACATGAGCGCTACGCAGCGCCTTGAGACGATGCAGATATTAAGAGAGCAGTATCATAAGATCAAGAAGGGCCGTATCGATGAGAGTGGAAAAAGACTACGAAGAATTATTAAAGTCGTTCAATAAACATAAAGTGAAATACTGCATTGTAGGCGCGTTTGCCGTTGCTTTTTATGCCAAGCCCAGATATACCAAAGACATGGATATCCTGATAGAGCCCTCTATTGAAAACTCCGGAAGGATCATCAGGGCGCTTGTTGATTTTGGATTCGGACGTTTAGATCTGACGAAAAATGATTTTTGTCAAAAAGGCAAAATTATTCAATTGGGATATGAGCCGGTCAGGGTCGACATTATGACGCCGCTGCAGGGCTGGGATTTTAGAGAGATATGGAAAAGCAAAACTCCCGGAACCTACGGGAAGCAAAAAGTTTTTTTTATGGGATTGGATTATCTGATAAAAAATAAGAGATTATCTAAGCGCAGGCATGATAAAATAGATTTAGACCTCTTGCTGTCAGTAAGAAAAGGAAAAAGAAAATAGAGTACGATATGGATCTGGAGAGACTCAGACATAGCGCGTCGCACGTGATGGCCGGCGCCGTCAAGGAGCTTTACCCGGAAGTGAAGCTGGGCATAGGCCCCGCCATCGAGGACGGGTTCTATTATGACTTCGACCGCGAGGAGGCGTTTACGCCCGAGGACCTGTCGAAGATCGAGAAAAAGATGCGCGAGATAGTTGCGCGGGATGAGAAGTTTACGCGCGAGATGATGGATAGGCCCGCGGCGCTGAAGCTCTTTGAGAAGATGGGCGAAAAATATAAAGCGGAACTTATAAAAGAGCTTCCGGACGCGCAAGTCTCTATCTACAGGCACGGAGCCTTCACGGACCTCTGCAAGGGGCCGCACGCGGACTCTACGGGAGAAGTTAAGCACTTCAAGCTCCTCTCGATCGCGGGCGCGTACTGGCGGGGGAGCGAAAACAACCCCATGCTTCAGCGCATATACGGGACGGCGTTTCCCACGAAGAAGGAACTCGACGAGTATTTGAACTTTGTCGAGGAATCCAAAAAGAGAGACCACCGCAAGCTCGGGAAAACGCTCAAACTCTTCACCATGCAGGATACTATCGGCGCGGGCCTCGTATTGTATTATCCGAAGGGAGCGATGCTCCGCAGCATAATCGAGGATTTCATAAAGAAGGAGCACCTGAGGCGCGGTTATGAACTGGTCAGAGGGCCGCATATCCTCAAGAGCGATATATGGATCCAATCGGGGCATTACGGATATTACAAAGAGAACATGTACATATTCAAGGTCGAAGGCAAGGAATTCGCCATAAAGCCGATGAACTGCCCGGCCCACATAATAGCGTATAAAGCGAGCGTCAGAAGCTACAGGGAGTTCCCCATCAGGTATTTCGAGCTCGGCGACGTGTACCGGCACGAAAAATCCGGCGTGCTTCACGGACTTTTAAGGGTAAGAGGATTTACCCAGGATGACGCGCACATCTTCTGCCTCAGGGAACAGGTGGAGGACGAGATCATAAAGGTCATAGATTTTGTGAAGGAGATTATGGATGTCTTCGGGTTCAAGGATTTCGACGTAGAGATAAGCACGCGTCCGCCCAAATATATCGGCAGGCCGGAGGATTGGGAAACGGCGCAGTCGGCCTTGATAAATTCGCTTAAGCGCAGAGGCCTCACATATGCCGTATGCGAGGGCGAAGGCGCCTTTTACGGTCCGAAGATAGACATAAAGATCAAGGACGCTTTAAAAAGGCCCTGGCAATGCGCCACCATACAGTGCGACTTTGCCCTGCCCGAGAGGTTCGACCTTACCTATATGGGCGCCGACGGCAAGGAGCACAGGCCGATCATGCTTCATAGAGTGATCCTCGGCAGTATAGAGCGTTTCATAGGGACGCTGATAGAACATTACGCGGGAGAGTTCCCTATGTGGCTGGCGCCTGTCCAGGCGGTCATCGTCCCCATCACCAGCAAGCAGAACGATTACGCCGCGGCCGTGAAAGAGAAGCTGGCCCGGGAGGATATGAGGGTCATTGTGGACGCGCGCGACGAGAAGATGCAGAAGAAGATCAGGGATGCGGAGCTGGAAAAGATCCCGTACATGCTCGTAGTGGGCGGGAAGGAGGCGGAGGCCGGCACGGTTTCCGTAAGGTCAAAGAAAGAAGGCGATCTTGGCGTGATGAAGGCGGACGAATTCCTGAAGCGCGCCGGGGAGGAGATAGAAAAAAAGGGGGGTGATTTCTATTCAAATAAGAGTAAAGATTAACGAAAGGATCCGCGCGAAGGAAGTGAGGGTAATCGGCGAAAACGGCGAGCAGATAGGAGTCGTGCCCGTAAGCGAGGGCTTAAGGCTGGCGAAGGAGAGCAGCCTCGATCTCGTCGAGGTCGCGCCGACCGCCAAACCGCCGGTGTGCCGCATAATGGATTTTTCAAAATATAAATACGACCAGGAAAAGAAAGAGCGGCTTGCCCGGAAAAAGCAGAGGGTGATCCACATCAAGGAGATCAGACTCAAGCCCAATATCGAGGAGCACGACTACCAGACAAAGCTGAGGCATCTCAAGCGTTTTCTGGGGCGGGGCGACAAGACGAAAGTGACGCTCATGTTCCGCGGGAGGGAAATGGCGCACGTCGACGTCGGCCGGCAGCTTATGGGCAGGCTGATGAAGGAGCTGAGCGAGATATCCACCGTCGAAAAACACCCTTCCCTCGAAGGCAGGTTCATGGTGATGTACCTCGCGCCGAAATAGATGGTTCGTTGATCGTTTATAGTTTATAGTTGATCGTCGGTAGAAAACCCCCCGGATTTGTACGATAAACG
>CAZYBX010000125.1:0-4993 GCA_964645565.1 uncultured Planctomycetia bacterium
TTGAAGGCGCCCTCCTATGCTCCGCTTACGGGCAATTCATAAAATTCGATGATGTACCCGTTAAGGTAAAAGAAAAGGCGAAATGCCTGAACCCGTCTTATAAAAAACAGGGGAACGCGATCATGAATTCAGTCAAAAAGAATATCTGGCTCATCTTTTCTCTGACGGCTCTCGCGGCTTCTTTCTTCGCTCCGCGGTATTTCTTCCAGTTTCTCATCCTTGCCGTAATACTAGGCCTGAAGTGGGTGTTTAACAGAGAAAGCACGCGCGCGCTGATCATGGTGTACAATGCATGGAAGAGGCACGATAAAGACAGCGACAAAGACCTTGAAAATATTTTTAAAGACAGGCTATAGATTTTTCTCCCATCATTATTTTTAAAGCTCGTCGGAAAATTGCCGCGTTTTACGCCTCGCAGTAAAAAAACCAAAAAATCTTAAAATTTCTTGTTAAGGATTTATCACTTCGATCGTATATATAGGTGAAGGAGGTGATAAATATGCCTGAAATAGTCATAGCGAACATCTACCGCTTTGAGGGAGAAGGCGCCTTAAAGGCCTTTTGCGACATCATCGTATCCGACTCCATACTTATAAAAGGGCTGAGGATCATGGAAGGCCGCAACGGCCTGTTTGTAAGGATGCCGGCGAAACAAGGAAAAGACGGTAAGTGGTACGAATACATACGGCCCATGACTCAGGAGATCAGAGACGCTTTAAGCCAATCTATCATCACTGCGTTCAATGAGTGATATCCGGCCTGTGTTTTCGAACAACAAAGACTTCGGTAAAGCGGGTGAAGCCGCCGCCTGCGGGTACCTGAAAAAGCGCGGATATAATATCCTGGAAAGGAATTTCTCCGCTTCTTTGGGTGAGATAGATATCGTCGCCGAAGACGGCGGCGTGCTCGTCTTTGCGGAAGTCAAAACAAGAAGGTCCACTTTCTACGGCATGCCCGAGGAGGCCGTGGATATCAAAAAGAGGCAAAAACTGACAAGACTCGCGCGGTTATACATGTCAAAAAAGAACCTGCTTCATAGACAGGCGCGGTTTGACGTAATATCGATATGCGTACACGGCGGCTTTAATGATATGACGGTAAAATTAATAAAGAACGCGTTTGACGCGGAGGAATAGATATGCTTGCGAAAATAAAATCGGGCGTTTTGTACGGCATAGACGCCAGGGAGGTCACCGTAGAGGTAGATGTGGCCAACTCCGGCCTCCCCTCCTTTTCTATAGTAGGGCTGCCTGATACGGCGGTCAGAGAAAGCATAAAGAGGGTCAAGAACGCCCTCACCAATTCGGGTTTCAGGTTTCCCGGTACCAGGACGACGGTAAACCTTGCCCCTGCCGGAATAAGAAAGGAAGGCCCATCCTTTGATCTGCCGATCGCCCTGGGTATTCTCGCGGCCACAGGGCAGATCGACAAAGACGTCCTTCGCGATACTTTCGTGTGCGGAGAGCTGTCGCTCGACGGAGATGTCGGGCCGCTGAACGGGATCCTATCAAGGGTATTGCATATGCATGATAAAGGGGTCGAAAGGTGCATGGTCCCCTCGGCAAATCGGTTGGAGGCGGCGCTCGTCAAGGACATGCAGATATTAGCCGTCAATGACCTGGAAGAGGCGGTAAGCATGCTGAATGGTAAGACCGAAGCAGACCGGCCGGATATCGATTTAAACAACGCGCTAAATCGTGAAACAGATGATGACATCGACCTCAGCGACGTCAAGGGGCATGCGCATGTAAAAAGGGGTCTGGAAATAGCGGCTGCGGGCGGCCATAATGTCCTCTTGATCGGACCTCCCGGTTCCGGGAAGACCATGCTCGCTAAGAGGATGAGGACCATACTCCCCCGCATGTCATTCGAGGAGGCTATCGAAAGCACCAAGATCTACAGCGTGGCCGGCCTTACTTCGAACAAGGAGTCTCTCATATGCCGGCGCCCGTTCCGTGCGCCTCATCACTCGATATCCTACAGCGGATTGATGGGCCGCGGCAAGCCGCCCGGCCCGGGAGAGATCACATTAGCGCATAACGGGGTGCTATTTCTGGACGAGATCCCAGAATTTCACAGGAATATGCTGGAGATGCTGCGCCAGCCGGTCGAAGAAGGCACTATAAGCATCTCGCGGACATGGGGAACCATACGATATCCGGCCAGATTCATGTTGATCGCGGCCATGAACCCGTGTCCGTGCGGGAATTTCACGCACCCAAAGAAAGAATGCAATTGCACGGTCCCCATGATTCAGAGGTATCTTTCAAAGGTATCCGGACCGTTATTAGACAGGATCGATATCCACCTTGAAGTACCGCCTTTGAATTACGAAGAACTTTCGGAAAATCGGGCGTATGAATCTTCAAGAGAGATCAAAAAGAGGGTGTTGAATGCCCGGGAGACGCAGGCGAGACGCTACAATAACGGCTCTATCTATAACGCCCTGCTCTCCCCCAGAACCATACGGGAACACTGCCGGCTCACGGCCGAAGCAAAGGAGATCTTGAAGCTGGCGATTTTAGAGCTGAATTTCAGCGGAAGGGCTTATGATAAGATCCTTAAGCTTGCCCGTACTATTGCCGATATCGCCGAAAAGGACTTAATAGATGCGGAGTCCGTCTCGGAAGCTATAGGATACCGCTCTCTCGACCGCCGGACATGGCTCTCGTTCTAATTGTTAAAACTTTAATTTATGCTCTCGGCGCGGATACATAACCAAACCTATAGACCCAATCGCTATTTGCCATTTTGCATCGAGTCTTCGGGCGAACGCATGATCAGAAAAGACATAAATATGAACGCCGGCCACAAATGCAGCAAAAGGCGGTTCAGTGACGTACTCAGGTGCCAGGGAAGGTCAAAGGGGGTGATGATATAGATAAGAAAGTAACCGGCAAAAACGAGGGATAACGTTATCGTCTGCATGATAACGCCGGCCTTGAGCGCCCTCGCCTTTTCCACATTTGCGCCCGTAAGAAAACGGTAAAGGACAAGCATCGTAAAAAGCCCGTTTCCAAAAAAGAACAATCTCTTAAGAAACACCTTTCCGACCGTTATATATCTTGAGGGGTCTGCCAGCCTTTGCAGAAGGACCCGGGGGCTCTGGTCTATAAATAAGTCGGTCGAGTCTGCGATTCGAGTTTTAAAATATAAAACTATTAAAAGGATGGGCAGAGCCCCTATAAAAAATGGGGGTACCTCTCTGATGTAGGCCCTTAAGCCCTTTGTCGTTATCACGGATACAAAATGACCTATTGCCGCCGCCAGTAAAAATAACATACCTTCGTTCTTTGTCCAGGCAGCCAGGCCTACCGTCATCCCCGCCAATACCAGCAGCCCGAACCTGTTTTCCTCGTCGATATCCTTAAAACAAAACAATACAAGAGAGGTTAAAATAAAAAAGCTGAGGGGGACATCGGCATATTGCGATGCCCCGCCGATTATAAACAGCGGAGTCCCAAGCAATATTATACCCGCCAGAAGGGCCTGACTCTTCCCGCGCGATATAAGCAGAGACGAGATCAATACGCCTGCCGTCGATAAAGTAAAAAGGAACGATATCAGTATTGGGATGATCGCGGGGTCGCTGCCGATATACTTCCAGCATCTCGCTATGACCGCAGGGACAAGCAGCGGATAATCCGGATGGGACCAGTGCAAAATGCCGGAAAACGCGCTCCTCCATTGATCGCTGCCTCTGAATATATACCTGGCCCTTGAATTCCATATCCCCCAGGCGTCCCAATCTCCGTGAGGGTTTTCCAGCGAAAAGCATATAAATACGTACGCGGCGATGATCGCTACGGCCAGAAAAGCAAGCACGATGAATGGATAAACTTCGGCCTGCTTCGGAGCCGCCGGGGTAAGTTCTGAAAGGGGAAAATTCCTTTTAGAGGAGACGGAAAAGACCAGAAGCAGGATAAAGATAACGGACGCTTCAAATATTATGAAGCTTTTGATATCCGGCTTCAGGTACAAGAGCCACAGGAAAAAGAAACATGACGAGATACCCAGGCCAAGACCCACGGAAAGGTGTATCTTGACAAAAAAGGGAGAGCTCGATCTGAGGGTGGGCTGCCAGAGCATGTGGCATAAGAGATAGCCTATCAATACGGGTATCAGGATCGAAAACAGCAATATGATCATGGTTCAGTCCTGCGCTTAAACAATATGACGCCGTTTCCGTAATCTTTGACGACACTAAGGCCTTTGCTCTCGCAGTCCTTGATATTAGGCTGAGAGTTATGAAAATCGCCTACTACATGCTTCTGATCGGTGCTATTCACCACGACCAGAGGCGACAGGGCATAACGCGTAAGATAAAATCTCTGGATGGCGTAGCTGTCGGAAAATACTTCCTGAGGGTCATTATCCGTGATGTAACCTACCACACCGTTTTCCGGAAGGAATTGTCTTACGGCGCGAAACCTTTTGTCATAGACGCTTACGAGGTCGCGGCCGATGGAATAGCGGCTGAATTCGAAGTCATCTATTAAAAATACGACATTCACAACGATCACAAATGATATAAAAAGAAGCGTTTTCACGCCTGTTTCCCGTGATCCCATATACTCCTTCCTCTTAACGAAATTATACCACATAAATACGTAAAACCTAAGGGCGGTGTCAAAGGTTTGATTATTTCATGCCGATATGGTATACTTCTCACGGAAACACGAAGGAGGTCTTGATATGCCGAGAGCTATCACGCTTTTATTATGTCTATTTTTTGTCTGTTCGGCAGCCTGCGCAGGCGATTACGTCTATGTCGTCCCATACCGCTATCAGATGCCCAATATTATGTATAGCTATGATTACGATTACAGGACCGGGAACTATAATCCTTATTACGACGGCTCCCTTTATCGGCGAAGCCTTATATGTCCTCCGATCTATAATATCTTAGACGATTCCTGCTGCGATGATGACCATGGTTATATGGTAGACCCTTACGGCGGGATTTGGTTTTTCTACAAATAAAAAAGGGACA
>CAZYBX010000126.1:0-4972 GCA_964645565.1 uncultured Planctomycetia bacterium
AGCGGATACGTGCCTTCCTGTTCGATCGGATTCTGTGTCGCCAGGACCAGGAACGGCTCATCCAGCTTAAATGTGTTCTCGCCGATAGTCACCTGTCTTTCCTGCATCGCCTCAAGGAGCGCGCTTTGCACCTTTGCCGGCGCGCGGTTGATCTCGTCCGCAAGGATGATATTGGCGAATATGGGCCCCTTCTTCGTGGTGAACGCGCCGTCCTTGGGGTTATATACCAAAGTACCCACAAGATCGGCCGGCAAGAGGTCCGGCGTAAACTGCAGCCGCTGAAATTTCGTGTTGATGGTCTGGGCGAGCACCCTTACCGACATGGTCTTGGCCAGACCGGGCACGCCTTCGATCAAGATATGCCCGTTAGCGAGAAGGCCCACAAGCAGCCTCTCGATCAGATACTTCTGACCTACAATGACCTTCCCGATCTCGTTCTTGAGCGCGTCGATGAACGCGCTCTCCTTTTTCACCATCTCATTGATAACCGTGATTTCCTGAGCCATCGATCCATCACTCCTTTCCCGATATTCACTCAACGTCAAAAGAAAGTTTATCGCCTACGTTCAAGCCGATATTTTCAGCCGTTCCTCCGTTTACCTCTAATACATATTTTGCTTTTTTGGTCGGATGGATCAAGGGGCACGTTCCGTCTCTACACGGCTGTGCCGCCCTCTTTATGAACACCACTTCTTTATCCTTGTCCATCCAGATAATATCTAAAGGTATGAGGGTATTCTTCATCCAAAAGGGGTGTATGCCTTCGCTATCAAAAATAAAAAGCATTCCCCGGTCCGCGTCAAGCTCTTCTCTGAACATCAGGCCCCTGGCCCTTTCTTTAGGCGTAACGGCCAACTCCGCATTAAAGCAATTTTCTTTAAAACAAACCTCTTTCATGCCCGGGCCGCAGCCGCATAGGAGTACAATACTGGCGAATATAAGGATTAAAGACCTTTTCATAGTGTACTTCATCCTGTTCAATTAAACCACTTCCAGCTGCGGAGTATCGAATCCAGGGCCGGATCGTCTTCCGGCTGTCCGCCGGAAGGCGCGCCGAAAGTAAGACATAGGAAATAACCTCTATTCGCGAAATAGATCTGTGTCACGCGGGCTACGGGCGACATCCGGCCGGTCTTCTCGAAAACAAGTTCGACCATCCCTTTTCCCCGCACATTTATTTCTCCCAGCCTGATCCTGCGGTATCCCTCCACTTTATCGCTGAAATTCTCATCGAAGTACCTGACGGCGGGTTCTATCGCTTTGACCGAATCCGCCATCGGGGCGTTAAGTTTAGCGACATGCATCAATCTCTCACGCTCGGGATCACCAATGCATATAAGCAGTTTGCTCTCCGGCTTCCCGAATCTTTGCTCAACCTCCGAGGCGCTCAGGGGATACCACCCCTCCGGAAAATCAAAGGAAAAACCGTATGCCCTGCCTCTATACGTATTGCCCTGCACGGAAGCCCCATTACAGCCATATAAAGCCGACAAAAAAACCAAAAGAATCAAATAACAGGCTAAACACCTTTTTCTCAAATCACACCGCCTTTTTTATTCGACCAGCATGACCGGGACGGCGTTGCTCTTCCGGATCCCTTCCGCCGCGGGATCGGTATAATCGAATTGTAAACGGTGTTCCCCGGCCTCTGCCGACTCCGGTATTGCGAATTCCGCCAGAAACATCTTATGATCCGCGTCCTTACCTTGAAATATCTTCATGCGGGTGGAAAAATTGTCCACAAGCTCATTATCCCCGTCGTATAACTGCAACGACAGCCCGTCAAAAGCCGCGGGCATCCTCCCGAAAAGCCTGCCTTCCCTGCCTATTCGATAGGTCCCGGGCCAGTAGAGTTCGTAGAATACGTCATAATCATCGGGATACCATCCTATTGTTATATCGCCCCCGAATTCGTAAGGCTGTTGATAGGGGCGCGGCTCATCGGGTATGCCCCGTCTTTTGAAGATATCGCGGATAACGTTCCCGTTTCTGCCTTCATTCATATCCTTATCGGCTAAAAGCAGGCCCTGGAAAACGGCTGAGAAATACGGCCCGCCGGCTCCGGCGGAATTAAAGAAGTATTTATCCGGAAGATCTTTAAGCCTCTTATAAGCTTCGAATATGACCGGGTCTGCCGTCTCCGGGCCCAGTCTCTTTCTCAGGTCCCAGAAAGCTCCGCTCAATATCTCGGAGCTATCGTGCTCGTCATATACCAGGTCTTCCGGGTACCGCTTATCATTATCAAGGTCACCGTACGTCCTTTTTTTCTCTATTTCATCCACGGGAAAGCCCTTCGCCCGGACAGGTCCCCTCGAGAAAGAATGGATGTATTCTCTATATGCGGAATCGCCCAGCAATGAGCAGCTGAAATAATCGGCATACGCTTCGCCTACGGCGGCCGACTCGTATTCGTCGTTGAGCGTCATGATATCGCGCAATACGGCGTGCGCGTATTCGCGATATATACCGCATGCGTCTAAAGCCGGATTGATGCCATCCTCCGATATGCCGAACCTGATATCGCGCTGCAGGGGGACATACCGCGCCGGAACGTGAAGAGGCTTGTGAAGGACGTAACATTTAACGGGCTCATCGAAGGGATATCCCAGGCCGCCGGCGAAATAATCATGGACCCTGTTGATATGATAATATACGTTCACCTGGCTCAGCTTCGCCTCATCGTCAGGAAACCGGAAATCTCCGCTTTTCGAATAGACGCCTCTCGTCCCGTCGGGAGCGAGTGTTATGTCATCAGGCCTGTCCGGTTCCGCGGAAAGATAGACGTCGGCGTATTTGCCTTCCAGGTATCCGCTTCCGTCCAGATACCGGAGTCTTACTTCGATGAGGTCCGGCGTCTTGAGAGGATTTACTTCGTAGACCAAGGCGGCGTTTTTCTGAGGTTTGAAGACAAACATCCGTAGTGACAGGAAAACAGCAAGGGCTATAGAAACCGAGACCAATATAAGGCGTATCGCTGCCTTTTTCATATCTATCTCAATTCTGCGGCTCGATTATTACCTTAAGGCACTTTTTTGCTTCTGCCGCAAGTTTAAAACCCAGACCCGTATCCTTCAGGCCCAACCTATGTGTGATCAGCTTGCGCACAGGGATGCTGCCGTTACGGATAAGTTCGATCGCCAGGGCCGCCTCCGGCGGGCTGTTGCCGTATGAAGGCATAAGCGTTATCTCATTGCGCCAGAACCGGTTGATCGGGACCGAAAGTTCGACCCCCGGCTCCGTAGTCGCGAAACATAATACCGTCCCGCCGCGATCGACGGACTGCAGCGCCTGATCGAATGCGGGTAATGCGCCGGCGCACACGACCGCCGAGTCGGCAAGCCTGCCGTCATTTATCTTCCGTATGGCGGCGGGGACATCCTCTTTAGCGTTTATCACCGCGTCCGCGCCGAACCGCCGCGCCGTATCCAATCGATATTCGTCTACATCGGTCATCGCTATGGGCCGGGCGCCCAGGGCCCTGGCCGCCATAAGGTGAAGAAGTCCGGATACGCCGCTGCCCAGAATGACGACGCTTTGTCCTGCCTTCAGGCCGGCCAGCCTCTGGCCCCTAAGCACGCAAGCCAACGGTTCGACGAGCGCCCCCTCCTCGAACGATACCTCATCAGGCAATATGAATACTCCCCGGTCGACATTCATAGGAGGCGCCTTTATGTATTCGGAAAAACCTCCGGGGAAATAATTCGTGGTATGCAAGGTCTCGCATGCGGTGTGATGGCCGTTTAAACAATAACGGCAGATATTACACGGAATATGATGAGAGACAAAGACCCTCTGCCCGGGCTTGTATTTTTTGACGCCCTTGCCTGCCTCGACTATCTCTCCGGCGATCTCGTGGCCTAATACCAACGGCGCTTTTTTAATGCGATACCACTCGAGCACGTCGCTTCCGCATATCCCGCTTGCCAGGACTTTCACTATAAGCTCTCCGGCGCCGGCTTGCGGCCTGGGCATCTCTTCCAGACGAACATCACTATTGTTGTAATACATCGCGACGCGCATATTACTCATCATGCCTTAGCGGAGATCTTATGAGTTGACTTGGTCCCGTCTAATATCTCCTGCGCCTCTTTCGGGGCGGCGTTATTGTGAACGAGCGCTTGAAGCGCCTTGGCCATGCCTACCGGATTGGGGTTCTGCCAGACGTTGCGTCCGAGATTTATCCCTATCGCGCCGTTTTGCAGTCCGTCATAGACAAATTCGAATACCTCAAGCTCCGTCTTGCACTTGGGCCCGCCCGCCACGACCACAGGCACCGGACAGCCTTTTACCACCTTATCGAAATCCTTTTCACACCAGTACGTCTTTACGACTTTCGCGCCGAGCTCGGCGGCTATCCGGCAGGCCAAAGCGAGATAACGGGCCTCGCGCTTTTCCATCTCTTTGCCCACGGCCGTAACCGCCATCACGGGTATGCCGTAACCCTCGCATTCATTGACGAGCTTTGAGAGGTTCATCAGCGTCTCATGCTCATAGTCGCTTCCGACGAACACAGAGACCCCTGCGGCGGAGGCGTTCAGGCGGAGGATCTCTTCTATCGACGTAGTGAGGCCCTCATGCGCCAGGTCATTGCCGGCCATACTCGTCCCGCCCGAGACTCTCAAAATAACGGGTTTATCGACGGCCGCGTCCACGCACGAGCGCAGCACGCCCCTTGTCGCGAACAGCGCGTCGCAATAAGGGAGTATGGGTCCTATCGTCTCGCCCGGCCTTTCGAGAGAGCCGGTAGGCCCTTGAAAATATCCGTGGTCTATCGGCAAAAAGAAACATCGGCCGTCTTTCTGTATGAGTTTACTCAATCTGTTTTTCATCCCCCAGTCCATATGACCCTCCTAAAAGTGCCGTGTCCGGTTCACGGTTTTCGGTTAACGGTTAGCGGCCTGACGATTTCATACCCCTCCTCTATAAGCCAATGATGAAATTGATAGGTCGTATACCTGCAATCGTTTTTACA
>CAZYBX010000127.1:0-4931 GCA_964645565.1 uncultured Planctomycetia bacterium
AACCGTTTATGCCCGGGCCTCCAAACAGTCCGAAGACTTTCTGAAGACCGTGACCTGCGAACATGATGCCGAGACCCACCCTTAACGGAATACTGGCCCATCCTCCCATATTTACCTCCCTTCCTTTTTTTACCTTGATATAAAATCTTTTATTATGCCCGGTTTGTTTTCCCGTTCCGAGAGGTACACGCACATGGAATAATGCATAAGATATCCCAATCGCCCGCGCACGCTTCTGCCCAGTGCAATGCCCGGGGCAACGCCGTGCGCCATAGGAACCAGATAGCCCAGATCAACGGCCTTATATTTGCAAAGAGGCCTTTTCGAAATATTATTTATTACATTTACAGCGGCAGTTTTTCCCTGCCCCATGGAAAACATTACGGCCATTCTAAGGGCCTGTTTTTGCCTGTCATCGAAAAAATATCCCGCGTCGCCCGCCACGAAGACATTTTTGTCCTTCCGCGCGATCCCGAGGTCTCCTTCCACCCTTATCCTCGTTCTCTCCTTGGCCACGTCGGCCTTGTCGATAAAAGAAGACGTCTTCACTCCGGCCGCCCATATGCAGAAGGCGTTTTCGATCGACCTGCCTGATTCCAATAAAACCTTTTCTCCGTCGTATTCCTTAAGAGAGTCGTTACAATTAATTTCGATATCCAAATTTTTGAGTTCCCGCCCGACCTCTTTCCTTATCCATTCGGGGACCATCATCAGGATGTCCCCGGCCCTCTCAAGTATATGTATTTTGTGCCCGGGCCCGCCTTTCCCGAGAAGACGGCGCACATTCGTCGCAATCTCGACACCGGTATACCCCCCGCCGACTATAACGACATTGATATTCCCCAGCCTGGATCTATTTAAAATATTTTCTCTTATTCTTACCGCGTCGGCCACGTTGTCTAATTTAAAACAATTTGCGCGGGCCTTTTCATCGCCGAAAAAATTCGTCTCGGACCCGCTGCATATGATAAGAAACTCATAGCTCAGCGTAGCCGCGGATAATTTCAGCTCTCTTTTCTCGAAATCTATATTTGCGGCTTCATCATTAATAAATTCGCAGCTGTGCCTGTCTGAAATTTTTTTCAGGCCCGCGCTTAAATTTTCGGGCCTCATCCAGCCCCCTATTACATCCGGAAGCATCGGTAGAAACTCATGATTATCTTTTCTATCCACCAGAATAAGCCTGAAATCCTTAAAAAAAACGCGCTTAGACCTGTATAAGTGTCTGAGGGCGCTCACTCCCGCAAAACCCCCGCCGACTATCACGATATTATTCCCGGACATATTCCGCCTTGTCTTTTATCCGCGACAAAATGCCTAAATCCCCCTTATCATCCCGCAATGGCGCTTTTTTTCTCTATCATGGTGCCCAATCCGCATGCGAGGCCTAATTTGAGTTTCATGCGCCCTCATTCCCTCCTTCGGAACGACGCGCCGGAGGTCACCTTTTAAACTCGCTTAATTTAAGCCACCAGCTGTCCGGATCCGCGTTCTTCGCCCGTCGCCAGAGCTTTTTCGCGCTTTTTGTCTTCAGGAAGCCCGGCGCCTTCTTCATAAACTGCGGCGCGCGGCTGTAGCCATGGTCTTTGTATTCCTTTGCCTGGATAAGGCATTCAAGTATATCGGCGTCTCTGGCTATAAGGCTCTCCAGGGTGCGCTGCTTTCTGTATTCGGCGCGGGCCCGGGCCAGGTCTCTCCTTGCCTCCGCGGGCAAAGAAGCGATCTGCTCGTCGAAAGATCTGTCTTCCGCTTTTTCGATATCGATATAGCGCTGGGCCATTTTATGCAGGTCTGTGATCCGCGCCTCATGGATGTCATTGAACAGTGTCATCAATAAGACCCTATAAGCCGAGGCCTTCTCAGACTTGGCCAGCAAAAAACCTATCACCGCGCATCTGAAGCTGTGTTCCGCGACCGATTCGGCATCCTTTATCCCCAGAACAGACCAGCCGGAACGCGCGGTCAGTTTAAGCAGGCCGGCCTCGGCTATAAAATCCATCAAAGCTTCGTTTCGGTCCTTTTCGCTTTTTCGCCTCATAGAGACCCCTTTCTCTGCCTGGATATCTCGTAACACAAAATAGCGCAGGCGATGCCCACGTTAAAAGAGAGGGCCGCGCCCTTCATCGGGATGCGCACCTTCAAATCCAGGTGTTTTTGTATGCCGTAGCGGATGCCCTCGCCTTCGGAGCCCAGCACAAGCCCGAGGGGAAACGGAAAAGAGATACCCCCTATATCGGAAGCATCGCTTGCCGCTTCGGCGCCCGCGACCCAGCAGCCGCATTTTTTTACCTGTATTATGGCGTTTAATAGATTGGGCACTATCGAGACGGGAACGTGATTTTCGCCGCCCGAGGCGACGTGCAGGACGGCTTCCGTCACGCCGCAGGCATTGAACTGAGGTATCACGACGGCGAATCCGCCGAAACAGGCCAGCGTCCGGACGATAGAGCCGAAGTTCTGGGGGTCATTTATTCTATCCAGAAAGACTAAAGACAGCTTGTTGTCTTTTACCTTGTCGATGAGTCCGTCAAAAGGCGCGTATCTGAACTTATCGACTTTGGCGACCACGCCCTGAAGGTCTTTGGCGGGCTTGACCGCCTGCAATTCACGCAGAGGCAGGCGTTCGGAAGGAATGCCGTTCGCCCGTATCAGCTTTTCCATTTCCGGCAGCGAGACATGTTCCTGCAGCAATACCTTATTTACGCTTTTGGGATCTGCCTTTAACCTCTCTAAGACCGAGATCCTTCCGTACAGGTGCATCTTCTTTTGTGTCTTAGGCATATGTCTATCCTTTTTTCTTTATTCTGCCTATGCGCTCCTGGAGTGTGCCCATGGGGCATATCGCGCACCATCCCCTCTGCCTCGTCGCGACCCCCAGTATGATGGAAATGACCGTCGTTATAAGACACATGGAAACAAACACGGCGCCTACGGCCAAGAAGCTGCCTCCCGTCCGGCTTATGCGATATATGACAAAACCCATAAGGATCCCGAATACGAGCCAGCGAAACCACGATCTCGCGAATACTCTCGGAACGGATCTGCGCGGGCTTAACGGCGATATGGCGATATCAAGGAAAGCGCCCCTCGGGCAGAGATGCCAGCACCAGTATCTGCTTTTAAAAACAGAAAGCGTCAGGAAGAACGCCATCATGGCCACCACCAGATATCCCAACAGGGGATAAAATAGGCCCCCGATGACGATAATAGGGAGAAACCAGATCATTACGAGCTGACTCTTTTTATGTTTCATATCCTTCTCCTCGGCATGTCATTGCCACCATTTTTCCGGGATGGAGGCGTCGAGCGGTTGTATCGTATCCATGGTACGGATATTACGCGATACGCTCAGCAATGACGGCGCAAGCGCGTCTCTCGCCCATAGCGCGGAAAATCCGTCTGAATATATCTCTTTGAAGCCGATGCCCTTGAGGTCTTCCGGCCGTAAGCGCGTAATATTCAATTCCAGGATGACGTAATCTACCCGGTGTTCCTTTATCATCCTGTCCCAACCGTCTCCCGTCTTATAAAAGAACGCCCTGTTCATGTCGACCGTCGATTCCGGATATACCGTCTCATACCTGCCGCACTGGGAGATCTTGACGCGCGGATAGAGCCGCCACATGGCATAGTTACCCCACGGAAAAGCGACGGCGAGATTGCCCTCGGCCTTAGAGTACATAAGTATGTCGCATTCGCGTACCGGAAAGAACCCGACGGGCGACCAGACCTGAAATCTCACAAGCGGCAGGATACTCACCGAAATAAGCAGGGCCGCGACGCCGTAAATCGAAAATACCGCGACCATGGGATCGATCTTCATCCTGCGCGGGATAACGGAAGACACCCTTTCTATCGTCGATGATAGATACGGTCCGAGAAAGGCCGCGGCCGACAATCCGAAAAACGGCGCGTGCCTGCGGTGTTTCAGGGCAAGATAGAGCGTGATCGACAGCGTGAGGAACCCGGGAAGGCGCTCCTTCCATCTTTCCTTATCCCAGCCGGCGATGACCGCGATAACAGCTATAATGAACAGGACCCTGAAACCCGTATAAGGGTCGATATTGGAAAAAGTCATTTGCATAGGATGCCACTCAGTAATATACAAACGCGGATGAAGGACCGCCGGAATAACGTATCTCCACAATTTTACGCCGTAAGGGTCGATGAAGGTGACGCCTATAGCCGCCAACGTAGTAATGATCGTGATCTTTGCCGTTCGTTTCGCGATAAAAGCGGCTGCCGCATAAACCGCCATAATACCCAGGCCGGATACAAAACCCGCATGGGTGTTAGCCCATACCGTCATAACGGCTATTATGACAAACGAAGGCCATTTATGCCCGCGGCGGACAGCCTCTAAACAAAAAAGGGTCATACTAAAAAAGAGGTATGTCATCACCTGACTGCGCACGACCAGCACGAATCCCGACACAATGGCCGCGGCGCAGGGCAGGGCGAGCAGAAGCAGAACGGGCCACCCGCATCTGTTCGACCTTCCGCTCGCCGTCGCGAAGGCGAGCGCTCCGATGGCAGCCGCTATTTTCAGGGCCAGGAGCGACTCCGGCCCGAATAAACGCAGGAGCGTATAAAAAAGCAGGCCTGTGCCCCATTCGTGATCGATGTACTCCGGCAGGACAGGCGTAAACGCGAATATGTCTTTATGGATCAGGCCGCCTCTTATCCAGATAGACGCGCCCTGGGCGAGCCTTGCCCACAGGTCGCCGTCCGCGATATTGTGGTATTCGAGGAATGCCGCGAACGCGAATATCCCCAGCGCGGCGGAAAAAAACAACAGCATCCTGTCATATTTTCGGTTTTCCGGCATATATCACCTGTAAGAGAGTTAACAATTTTATATATGATATTTTGTTACGCTCGCTGATTTTTTCGCCGACCTTTGGGACTTAGCGGCTCGTAAATTTGACGAA
>CAZYBX010000128.1:0-4801 GCA_964645565.1 uncultured Planctomycetia bacterium
ACTTTTTTGTAGCTTGTTCAATGCGGCAAAAAAGTAGCCTGTCCCCTTTTTTTACTAAATAGGAGAATACGATGAAAGACATTAAATTCGAAGAGGCGCTCAAGAAGCTCGAGAAGATAGTTTCCGATCTCGAGGCCGGCGATATGTCGCTGGAGGATTCTTTGTCGAAATACGAGGAAGGCATAAGACTTTCCAAATTATGCTCCCGCCAGCTCGAAGCGGCGAAAAGCAAGGTAGAGCTTCTGATGAAATCCGGCGGAAAGTTCGACATCAAACCTTTTGACGAGCCTTCGGAGGACAAGGCCAGGACAAGGACTAAGCGCGTCAGGAAGGACGGGGATTCGGAATTATTTTAAGGGAGAAGATGATAGCCAGATACCTTGAGAAAAATAGAAGGATTATAGATAAGCAGCTCGATAAATATCTGCCGAAGAGGGTAGCGCATCCCAGGATCATACACGAAGCCATGAGGTACAGCGTCCTGAACGGCGGAAAAAGGATAAGGCCGATCCTTCTTTTGGAGGCAGCCATCGTCTGCGGGGGAAGGATGAGGAAGGCCCTTCCGCTGGCATGCGCCATAGAGTTCGTCCACTCCTACTCCTTGATCCACGATGACCTGCCTTCGATGGACGACTCTGATTTCCGGCGCGGCAAACCCAGCTGCCATGTGAAATACGGCGAGGCGCTGGCCATACTGGCGGGCGATTCGCTCCTTACTCTCGCCTTTAACCTGATCTCCAGGGGGAAGGATAAGGCAAAGACGGGCAATATCATATTCGAGATATCAAAAGCGATAGGGAGCTTCGGCATGATAGGCGGCCAGGTGATGGATCTGAAGATAAAAGACGAGAAAAAAGTGGACCTGCCCACCATGGAATACATAAACCTGCATAAGACCGCTTCATTAATCGCCGTTGCCGCCAAGACAGGGGCTTTGATAGCCGGCGCTTCCGATAAAAAGGTAGAGGCGCTGCAGAAATACGGCGAGTATGCCGGCCTCGCCTTTCAGATAGTAGATGATATATTGGACAGGGACGGGTATGTCGGTATATTCGGATTGAGGGGCTCCCGCGATGAATCTCAAGGGTTGGTAGAGAGGGCGAAGGATTCACTTAAAATATTCGGCGAAGAAGCCGACAGGCTGCGGGAAATAGCCGATTACATTTTGAATAGAAAGAAATAAGACGTCAGGGATGGCTCATGGGCAGACTGCTGAATAATATAAACACCCCGAAGGATCTAAAGAAGATAAAACAGAAGGACTTGCCGAAACTGGCTGAGGAGATCAGGCAGGAGATCGTGGATGTGATCTCCAAAACGGGAGGCCATCTGGCTTCGAGTCTCGGCGCGGTGGAATTGGCTATAGCCATACATTATGTCCTGGACGCGCCGCAGGACAAGATCGTTTGGGATATCGGGCACCAGGCCTACGCCCATAAATTACTGACCGGCAGAAGAAATTCTTTTAAGACCATAAGGCAGTTGGGCGGCATAAGCGGTTTCCCCAAGAAGGACGAGAGCGAATACGACCTCTTTACCACCGGCCATAGCTCCACGTCTTTATCGAGCGCCCTGGGCCTGGCGGCGGCCAGAGACATGCGCGGCTCCGGCGAGAAAGTCGTGGCGGTCATAGGCGACGCCGCGCTCGGAAACGGGATGGCGTTCGAAGCCATGAACCACATCGGCCACCTCAAAAATGATATCATAGTCATCTTAAACGATAATGAACTGTCCATTTCCAGGACCGTCGGAGCGCTCAGCAGTTATCTCAACACCATAATGCTGAACCCTATCTACAACAAAGTGCGCGACGATCTCCAGCAGCTTGTCAAGAAAATACCCAGATTCGGGCTGAGGGCATACAGGGCGGCGAGGAGGTTTGAAGAGGGGTTTAAGAACCTCCTGGTGCCGGGAGTCTTTTTTGAAAAGCTGGGCTTCAGGTATTTCGGCCCCGTTGACGGCCATTCCATCGATGAGCTTATACATAACCTGCGCCGCATTACGAAGTTAAAAGGCCCCGTGCTTTTACATACTTTGACAAAAAAAGGCAAAGGCTATAAGTTTTCCGAGGAACAGCCTTCGGATTTTCACGGCCGGCCGCCGTTCGATAAGATATCGGGAAGGGATACGAAGGAGAGGAGGCCCGCCACTTTTACCTCCGTTTTTTCCGGTAAAATGGCGGAGCTGGCGGGACGGCGGGGCGACATTGTGGCCGTATCCGCCGCCATGCTTGACGGGACGGGGTTAAGCGCCTTCGCCGAAAGATACCCGGAAAGAATATTCGACGTCGGCATAGCCGAAGAACACGCCGTTACTTTCGCGGCGGCCCTCGCGCGCGGTGGCTTCAAGCCGTTTGTCGCTATATATTCCACGTTTTTGCAGCGCGCCTATGACCAGATCATACATGACGTATGCCTGCAGGATCTCGGCGTGGTGTTCTGCATAGACAGAGCGGGCCTGGTCGGCGAGGACGGGGCCACCCATAACGGCATATTTGATATCGCTTTTATGAGGCACATCCCGAATATGACGGTGGCGGCGCCTAAAGATTTCGAAGAGCTTAAGGCGATGATGGAGCTCGCCGCGGATTCTAACGGCCCGTTCAGCATCCGATATCCGCGCGGAGGGCAGATCGTCGAACCGTGCGAAATCAGCCCGCCCCGATCGGTAAAAATCGGGAAATCCGAAATCGTAAGAGAGGGAAAGCACGCGGTCATCCTGGCCCTGGGGAGCATGGTCAGCGTGTCTCTGGGGGCGGCAGAGCTTTTGTCCAAGAGCGGGATCAGCGCCTCGGTCGTCAACGCCAGGTTCGTAAAGCCGCTGGACGGCGAGCTGATAGAGGATCTGGCGAGAAGATATAAGAAGTTCGTAACCGTGGAAGAGGGAGTGGTGAGCGGAGGCTTCGGCAGCGCGGTCCTGGAATTTATAGACAGAGAAAACATAAAAGGTATAGAGCTGAAGGCTATCGGTCTTCCGGATGAGTTTATTGAGCACGGCGCGCGCGATGAATTGATCCGCAGATATAATCTCACTCCTGACGGGATAGCGGGCGTCATCGCCCGGGAACTGTTCGATAGACAGCTGTCCGGAGGCATACTATGATCAAGGTCAGGTTCGCGCCGAGCCCTACGGGTTTTTTGCATATAGGAAGCGCCAGGAGCGCCCTTTTTAACTGGCTCTTCGCCCGCCACGAAAAAGGTAAATTTCTTTTAAGGATCGAGGATACGGATAGGGCGCGCTCCAAAGACGAATTCCTGGAGGAGATAATGTCGTCGCTTAAATGGCTGGGCATGGACTGGGATGAAGAGCCGGTGTACCAGTCCAAAAGGCTCGATATATATAGGAAGACGGCGGAAAGGCTCCTTAAGGAGGGTAAGGCATATAAAGAGGGCGAAGCCGTCCGCTTTAAGATGCCGAAGAAGAAAATAATGTTCCATGACATCGTCCGCGGAGGGATCGAATTCGACTCCGAGGCATTAAAAGACGAAGTCCTCATCAAATCCGATGGATTCCCGACGTACAATTTCGCCTGCGTCATCGACGACGCCGAGACAGAGATAACGCATGTCATTAGAGGCGACGACCATATATCGAACACACCCAAACAGATAGCGATATATGAGGCGCTCGGCCGCGACGTGCCGCAGTTCGCCCATATACCTCTCATCATGGGGCCGGACGGGGGCAGGCTCTCCAAGAGGCACGGCGCCACAAGCATTTTGGAATACAAAGAGCAGGGGTATCTGGCCGACGCGCTCGCTAATTTTCTCGCTCTCATGGGATGGTCGCCCGGGGACGACAGGGAGATACTTTCGAAGGAGGAGCTCATAAAGGAGTTCGCGCTTAAAAGGGTCCTCAAGACCCCGGCGATTTTCGGGATAGACAAATTAAACTGGCTCAATAGCCAGTATATCATGAAAAAAGATTCGAAAGAGCTGTCAGGGCTGCTCGCGCCGTTTCTCAGAAAAGACAGGCTTATAGGCGAAGATTTTGATAGAGAAAAGCTACTCAATCTGGTAGAATTATACAAAATACGGATCAGGACCCTGGCGGAATTTCCGGCCCGCGTCAGGCCTTTTTACGTCAAGGATATTGACCGCGACCCCAAGGCAGTCGAGAAGCATCTTGCCGGCGAGGAAGCGAAAAATCTCCTGGCCCAATGGAGGCGGGCGCTTTCGGAGCTTGATTCTTTTGATCGCACGAAAATCGAGGAGAATTGCAGGGCGACGGCATCGAGATTGGGCGTAAAACCGTCAAAGTTGATACACCCCGCGCGGGTCGCCATCAGCGGCACTACAGCCGGCGCCGGTCTTTTTGAGATGATGGGAATCATGGGCAAAGATACCGTATTTCGGCGCATCGATGAAGTCACGGGCTCCGCCGGCCGGTGATTTACGATTAACTATATACGATAAACGATAAACGAAAGTACACTGCCCCGTAGTCTAACTGGCAAGACCCGTGACTCTGGATCACGTTTTCTTGGTTCGAATCCAAGCGGGGCAACCACCCCTCGACGCACTTCGTTTGCTCGGGGTGGCGCTCAGGCGAACTTCGGTTATTGAAGTAAGGGTAGGTATGGTAGTTGTTATTGAAGAAAAAGCTTGATTTGTTCAATTAGGTGTATTATAATTGAAGATGGTGTTAATAGTTAAATTAACAAATTTAGGGTAAAATATATGGACGTAAATAATTTCAAAAGTAATCGGGCAGGCAAAGTTATAAAAACCGATAGAGATTATTCGGCATTTATTCCCCATTCTTTACCCCCAGAAATTAAATATTCAGCCGAGTTGATCAA
>CAZYBX010000129.1:0-4783 GCA_964645565.1 uncultured Planctomycetia bacterium
ATAGTCAAATATTATTATATATTGGGTTAAAATATAAAAAGGGAGAAAGACCATGTTTAGCGCAAGGAGATTGCGAGAGGGGGTGGTGTGTCTCTACTTAATCCTTTTTCTCGGATGGCCCGGCACACTCCACGCCCAAAGTCAGGTTATCGAAAACGCAACGGCAAGCGTGAGTATAAAGTCTATTTTCAGTATGTCCGCAAGCCAGCCCAGCCTCAATTTTGGAAACGTAAACCCCGGCCCGACAACTACTTCAACAAGGGAATTCTATGTATATTGTGAGAGTAATAATAACAATCAATGGGAGTTGAGCATCCAGCTTCTCGCGCCCCTGGCCTCGGATAACTCTACGATCCCTGACGAAAATTTCAACTGGTGGGGGTGGACGAACAACGGAAGCGGGACATGGGACGGGGGATCCGGAAATCTCGACACGGTGCCGCATACATTTTACACCGCCGGGAGCAATGAATGGCTTACCTCCGCTCCCGTACAGCATACTTTGCAGTTCAACGTGGACATACCCCAGGGCCAGGCAGTGGGAATATATACCGCCTCGCTTATCCTGAAATTAAGGGACACCGCGACCTTCCAGGAAATCGAGGAGATAATATACGTCACCTTAGGCATAAATCCCAGTTTCGCTCTCGCGATAAATCCCTCAAGCCTGGATTTTCCAGCTACGCTTCCCGGAGTCACTACCGGAGAAAAGACGCTGCATCTTTCGTGCTCGACTAATAACAACACCCCGTGGAGCCTGAACATGAAGGTCATCTCGGAATTGACTTCAGGCGTTTATACGATACCGAACGAAGCCTTTAAATGGAACGGGTCTTCGGGCGGCAGCGGGACGTTCTACTCAGGCGCGGGTTATATAGGCACGGAGCCGTTTACTTTTTACGAAGCGGGACCGGATGAATTCGTCACATCGGCGCCGGTAGAAGCCTTTCTAAATTTTTATGTGGATGTGCCGCAGAATCAGGTCGCCGGATCTTATACGACTACGCTGGTTTTTACCATGACGGAGTAGAGGAGGAGTATCATGAGCAGATTATGTCTTTTTATTATATTGATCGTGAGCCTGGCATCGCCGCGGGCAGCCTATGCCGTATTTACGCTTGAGCTCAACCAGACCGCCGTTGATTTCGGCGACATGGACAGCGGCCCTTCAGGCAGTTACAGGGACGATATGCCGCCTCAGGGCATGGAGGTCATCTGTTCGACCGACCAGGGTAACGCGTGGTGGCTGCGGATACGGAACGATCAGCCGCTGACTAATGCCTCAAACCCGGCTTCCACTATCTCAAACGCGAATTTTAAATGGTACGGCGTCAGCACCAGTGATCCCGCGAATATGTCGCTGGTCACCTTAAGGGAGGATTTTACGGTTGAAAAAACGGTTTATAGCGCGCCCAACACCGAGGCCCAGACCACGATAAGGATGAAATTCGAATTGACCGTACCCCCCGCCATGCAATCGGGGGCATACACGTCGAATATAGTATTTACCTTAACAGAGTGAAAAACAAGGAGAACCGGATGAGAAGATACCTGCTATTATCGTGTGTCGTCGGCTTAAGCGTTTTATTTTTCGCGTCTACCGCTTTCGGTTTCGCGTTAAACATCAGTCCGCCGAGTTTTCACGCCGGCGTGAAGCCCGGAGAATCGAACAGCGGCACGATCACCGTTTACAATAAAAGCGACGGCGACATCGGTATCCTAGTATACACGCAGGACTGGATATACAATCCGGACGGTAGTAAGACGTTTCTGGCCGCCGGGACCACCGAGCTTTCCTGCGCTAAATGGATACGCCTCTTTCCTAAAAAGTTTAAACTGGCGGCGGGAGAGCAGATGGCGGTCCAATATACCGTGACGCTGCCCGAAGACGCGCAAGGAGGGTACTACGCGGTCATATTCTTTGAATCCGTGCCCGCCGATGTCGCCGAGCGGGATGAAGGCATGATGATACGTTTCTCAGGCCGCCTCGGCACGATCGTCTATCTGGAGACCGAGGGGAGGTCCACGAAAAAAGCGAGCGTGAGCGCGTTCTCCGTAACGCCGCCGGAATCGAATAAACCGCTCGAGATGAAGTTATCCCTTAAAAACGAGGGCAACGTTTATATAGGCGCCGAAGGAACGTTGAATATCATCGACGCCGAAGGCAACGTATTCGGGAAAGAGACATTCGGCCCGGTCAATACATTGCCGGGCGAGTCGAGGGAGACGGCGGTGCAGTGGCTGGGGGAGCTTGAGGAAGGGACGTATTACGCGATCGCTACGCTGGATATCGGTACCGATGAGCCGCTCGTCAAAGAGGCCGAGATAGCCATAACTTCGGGAGGGGCTATAGAGTCGCTATCGGTCGACACGTCATCGGGGACGGCGCTCTTTTCCGTTGTCGTCAATAACACGGGCCAGCTGAATATAGATGCCGGAGGAAGGCTTGAAATACTCAAAGAGAACGGCGAGCGCGCGGCAAGTCTCAACCTTAAAGACACTTTGATAGCGCCCGGAAAGAAGCGCGAGATCAAGGCGTCGCTTGATGAAAAACTGCCGCAGGGGTCGTATAAAGCGAATGCTATTATTTCCATAGGAAGCAAGGAATTGACTAAAGAGGAGATGTTTTTCATAAAATAAATCCCCGTGCCGGTCGCCGTAATATCATAATTTTTCGGTCAGTACGAGGTGAAATCGGGAATGAATAAAAGAGACGCTATCATACTTTCGATTTTTATCTCTTTTTTCTTCTCTCCCGGATCCGTGGGTCTTGCCGATGATATATTTTCCGAATCTGAAGAGCCGGAGAGCAGAGAAGAGCTGTCTTCAAAAATCAAATCGTCACTTCCCGCCGCCTCATCCCAGTACGCCGATGAGCTCGCCGAAGCCGTTTATCTGATCAAAGAACTTGAAAGAGAAATAGACCTCACCAGGAAGATGATAGGGTTCCGGGAGGAGGCCCCCGCGGTCCGGGAAGCGGAGATGCCGGAGGAAGAGGCGCCTTCATATGAAATGACTCCGGAGGTCCTTGAATTTGTCAGAAAGATAACCGGTAAGACGGATTCCGAAAGTATGACCATCGCCAAAAAGCCCGCGGCGAGCGGGCGCTCTTATTCCGCGGACGAAGAAGAGGCGGAGCAGGAAAAGAAAAAGGCCGCCAGCGTGCCTTCGGTGCCTATTCCGCCGAGGCTCAATATCTATCGGGGGAAAGAGCTGGCGTACGGATTGACAAGCGTCGTCATCGAAAAAGAGCAGGAGCTGCTCATCCCCGCCAAGGGCCTTAAGCGCTTTATGGTGACAGAGCCGACGATGCTTATGGCAAAACGCGCGGGAGACAAAGTGAACATAACCGGCATCGGATTAGGCAGGTCCTACGTACATATTTGGGACGCGGAAGGCCGGCGCACCGTCAAAGTGACCGTTACACAGAAGGGTTATCAGAGGTTTACCGTAGCGCGCAAAGAGGCTATAGCGGCCGCCAGGATGGACTCGTTTAAGATCAGGTACTCGTACGACCAGTACCGTTTTGACTCTTCGTCCGAGACCGCGGCCAGGGCTTATATGTACGAAGAAAGTTTCAACCGCCTCAACATCACCGGGCAGACTCCGTGGGGAAGGACGAGTTCGTTCCTCCAATACGAAAACCGTTCTCCTTCGGGGGACGCCGAAGAGACCAGAGACCTCACTTATTGGGATTTTAGTTTAAAGGGCGACGACCTGGAGCTCTCCCTCGGAAATGTGGGGGCCCGTTTTTCCGATATTACATTGCCGCAGACCGGCTATCAGGGATTCAGGTTTAAGAATCCCGATGATAAGGACGTAAACTATGACGTAGTGTGGGGAGCGCGGGGCAACCGCATGTGGGGCTACAGGGTGCTTGACTGGGATACGGCGAACTATTTTTACGGAGGCAGGATGCGGGTGGATCCGGCCGACTTTATACAGTTCAATTCGACCGCTTTGAAGGCGACGGAGTACGACGACGAGGCGGCCGAATGGACCTATGCCGGCGGCATGGGCCTCTATTTATTTGACGATATTCTTGAGATCGAGGCCGAGGCCGCGCGCAGCAAAAGAGCCGCCACCGAACTCCAGCATCACGCCTATAAGATCGACACGTCGCTCGATTTCGATGACTATGACCTTAAACTGGAGGGGACGTATTTCGACGTTGACTCCGACTACAGGATCGTCACCGGGACCACGGCGCCTGATGTAGGCAAGCTGGGGTACAGACTAAAATCGGATTATAATCCCTTCAATTACCTGCGCGTGACGAATCAATGCGATTATTTCCGCAATAGATATAATTTCAACCCCAGGGAGACACAGCGCTATAATCAGGATTGGCGCAGCACCGTGGATTTCAATATGGGCGGCGATATAAAATTCAGATACTTCTTCTGGAACAGAAACCGGGAAGGCGAATCGACGCCGTCGCGCGGCCGGGGCGAGATGTATCAGGTAAGCCACATGGCCTTGCTTCCCGAGCCGTTCCGGTCCGTGGACTTCAGCTTCAGATACGAGCCGAGCAAGTATAAAAACCTCAACGACCTCACCCCTAATTACGAAGAGAAAAAATATACCGCGGGCATGAGGATGAACGTCTTCAAGAACCTCTATTATGACCTGTCCCATAGCTGGCATTACAGAAAGATGACCGCGACCGCCGAGCACGGGACCGTGAGGAGCCTGGGGACAGGCCTTTCTTATTCCACACAGCTTTTGGATACGCCTTTTTACGGTTCGGCGAGCTTCAGGTATCAAAAGGAGTACGATGTCA
>CAZYBX010000130.1:0-4755 GCA_964645565.1 uncultured Planctomycetia bacterium
GTCCTTCTTCTCTGTTTGCTTCGGCAAACTCTCTTTATCCTTCGCGATCGTCCGCACGTTTTCCGGGTCTGTGGTGGAAGAGGACAATTCGTTCTCCAGGATCTTGTTCTGCGATACGGCATCCCTGTACCATATGTTCTGCAATTCGGGGAACGTCTCCGTGCCGGTCACTATGTACGGCGTCAGGAACACGATAAGTTCCTTCTTTTCGGGGAGGTCCGTCGAGCTTATCTCGCCCCGCGTCTTACTTTTGAAAAGGTTGCCTATAATCGGTATATCCCCCAGGATCGGTATCTTATTTTCCTGAAACTCGTCCCTGTCCTGTATCAGCCCCGCTATGATAATCGTATGGCCGTCCTTCACCATGACCGTTGTCTCGCTCTCAGACGTAGAGACAACGGGTATCGTATCCCCGGTAGCATCTTCAGCGTGAGCGGTCGTAACAGTGCCTGTCTGCGATTTGATCTCGGGCTTGATCTTCATAGTCACGAACCCATCCCTGTTTATTGTGGGAGTGACGGTCAGCGATATTCCTAAATCTATATAAGATACGGAGCTCGAAAAATCCGTCCCTACCGTCGTCGCGCTTCTCGTAGTAGTAACATACGGCTGATTGGTGCCCACGAGGACCTTCGCCTCCTCATTGTTCAAGACCGTCAGCCTCGGGCAGGAGATGACGTTTGTCTTTCCCACGGTCTGGAGGACCTCTATCGCGTTCTCAAAATAACCTTGGGCCATTTCCGCTATCGTAAGCGCGCCTCCCGTAGCGGCGCCGCCGAATACGCTGCCGGATATGTTGTCAAAATTAAACGCCAGGCCGTCTGTGGACGGATACTTATTAAAAACGGCCTTCCAGTCGATTCCGTATTGATACTGGTCCGTGAGCTCGATCTCCACTATCTTCGCCTCTATCAAGACCTCTTTATGCTTCTCGTCCATCTCCTCGATTATCTTCGCGACCTCGGGCATCTTCTTGGAAAGCTCTTTCACGATTACCTTGTTGGTCCTCTCGTCCACCTGTATAGTGCCGACGCCGCTTGTGAGCATCTCGGAGATCTTGGTCTTTATATCTTCGGCCTTGGCGTAATTTAAACTGAACACCCTGGTCTCAACCGGCTCGTCCAGCTTCGCGATCATCTTCTCCATGTAGTTTATCATCATCGGCGAATCCATGATGATGATGGCGTTGGAACTCTCGTCGATTATGACCTTGCCTATCTTGGATTTGGCCTGGTTGAGGGCCTTGCTGACCTCGGCCGCCTTAGCGTGCTCAAGCCTGAATATGCGCAATTCCTTCTTCGAATAAAACTGCTCGCCGTACAGCTGCTCATAATCCCGGTCCGTCATCACGTTGATGATGTCGCCTTCCTTCTCATAGGCAAGGCTGTTGGCGGCCAGGATTATCTCGAAGGCGTCCCAGACATCGACGTCCTTCAAAAAGAGCGTCACCCTGCCCCTCACGTTTCTCCCGGCGACGATGTTCAGATTGCTCCGCGCCGAAAGCATCTTCAGGACATCTATAATATCGACGCCTTTAAGGTCAAGAGAGATCGTATTGGGAGAGGCGGCGGCTGTCGTCTCCGCCTGAGGCGCGGCTTTAGGCGTGACCTGCGTGGTGCTTGAGCTCCTCGGCCTTCGGGTCCTGCCCGTATCTTCGGAAACGGGCCTCTCGGGCTCGGGCGCCGGCCCTACGGCCTCCGGAGCCTTAGGCGTCTCCGTACCCGCTTCCACCTCGCCGCTCTCAAGCATGTTCCTCAATTCTTCCTTGATCTCGTCCGGCAGGTCTTCATCCTGAAGCATCTCTTCTATGAGCTCCCGCGGAGGCGCTTCAATACCCTCCTCCTGGGAAAATGAAGCCGGCATACGGGCGAACATCCCCGTTGCGATCAGGATAGACATTAAAACCGTTAAAACGCCAGATCCGTTCTTCATCTTTTTCCTCCTAAAGAAGCCTAAAGGATCAATTCGAAGCGCTGGCCCTGATATTCAAGGACAACGCTGTCATCCGTTATTTCCACCACCTGCGATTCTCCTACGGTGCCTCCCATGTAAAGAAAATACGATTTGCCGGTCTTCTTCTCTTCGATGATCGCCTGCGGCCTCGCGCCCGCGATTATCCCGATAAGCGACAGGCCGGCCTTTATCTCATCTACGGAAGGGCCCGTGACGACCTGCTCGACTTCCACCTGCTGAGGCATAAATATATTCCTGCCGCCCACCGAAGAAGAATAATAAGAATACGGTTTTGCGTCTATCGCGTCTTTATCCGCCGGCGCGGTGGTCACCGATACGTCATCCACGATCACCCTTATTTCGGCTTTCCTGTAAAAAGCCGTATACACGATGTCATACACAAAATACAATATAAGGCCTGACAGGATCACTATTAACAGCGCATTAAACGTCCTGATGTTGATGCCTTTAAGGCTGAAAGGCATCGAAATAGAAGCAGCCCTTGCCCTGACCGGTTCTGCGCCGTGAGGCCGCCCCACGCTGCGCGGGCCGGCCGCAGGGATCTCCGGTTCGATCTTAGGCCCCTCCGGCCTCGGCGCTTCTCTTTTTATCCCAGCCGTATCCTGCTTGGGGGCCTCGGGATTTAAGGCCTTAGGTGCTTCGGGCTTCGGATCTTCCGGTTTTTTATCTTCGGGGCGTTTCGCCGCCGCTTCATCCCTGGGCTGCGATTTCTTGCCCGCATTTCTTATAAGCCGCAGCAATTTTTCTTCGGGGGAGAAATCCTTCTTCATGCTCACACTACCTCGTTTCTTATCACCTTTATCATCAAAGATTCGTCGATCACCCTTTTTTCCTCCATCACCAGCTCCTCCAGGGCGTTATGGCAGAGGACCGCCACTTTTCTGGGATACCCCATAGTATGCTCGTGTATCATCCTTACGGCCCCGTCCGAAAACAATCTGCCGCCGCCGTTAAAGCCCGCCTGTTTCAACCGGTAATCGATCATCTCGCTTGTCTCTTTTTCATCGAGCGGATTTATTATGTACTTCAGCGTGACCCTGTCGAAAAAATTCTTTATCTTCTTCAGCTTCGGCAGGACCTCCATCTGCGCCAGTATCACCAGCTGGAGCAGCTTGTATTCGTTTGTCTCGTAATTAAGGAGCGTCCTGAGGATCTCCAGGAACGTAGGCGTCAGCTTCTGGCCTTCGTCTATCAGCAATATTATCGTCTTTTTTTCATCGACACCTATCTGGAAAAGGTATTTCTCGATGGCGTCCTTATAGTCCAGCGTGGACCTGAAATTAGGCTTAACGCCGAACATCTTGGTCAGGCTGGCGAGGAATTGAAATTCGGATTTATACGTCGGGTCGAGAATCATGTGGAATATGTAGTCATCTTCGTTGTTGAAGCTCTGCAGTAATGTCCTTCCCAGAGTAGTCTTGCCCGTGCCGACATCGCCCATTATTACGCTCAGGCCCCTTCTCAGCCTGATAGCGATTTCAAGCCTTTTGATCGCGGTCTCGTGGGCCGATGACCGGTAAAAGAAATACGGGTCGGGGGAAGTCGAGAAAGGCTCCTTCTGCAGGTTCAGGACATCGTAATAACTCATTGTCCTTCCTCCTTATTTACCATATTTTTAATTTTTTTTAATGGGATTCTCTGGAGGCGCAAGTCGCGGATCTTATGGAGCATATTTATGGTAGAATCGTCGAAGAATCTGAAATTCGTATCGGGGGACCTTCCTACCTCCTTTAAGAGGCCAAGTTTTAAATAATACTTCACAGTATGAATAGATTGCCCCGATATCCTCGCTACATCCTTTAGCAAATATATCTTTTCCACTCACTCTCCAGGTAGAGAGCTTTGATCATCTCCCTTCACTCTCTACTCAGAGAGTATACACTATACCCCCTTATTTGTCAAGGGTTACGGTGACAGCCACCCTATTTTAAGAAGTCAAAAAGTTACCTTCTAACTATTTTACTTTCTTAAAATAGGGTGGCTGTCACCGAAACACGGAGATTTTGGTGATATGCAGGATGGCTTTTATGACATCGGCCTCTCTCTCCTTCGCCCTCAAGACCATCCTCTCTACTTTCAGCAGCTGGTTGGAAGATTGGAGTTCGTATATGAATTTGGTGAGCTCGTCCATACGCGATTCCGACGTGACTTTGAAAGTGAATTTATTGTGGTTCTGCTCTTTTCTGATGCCCATAGGCTTGATATTGGTAATATGGACGCTGGCGCCCCTGGCCAGTTTCTCTATGCTTCCCAGCGCAAGCGCGCTCTCCTCTTCGGGAGTCAGGACGGATTCCTCGAAGTATTTTGAATATTCGCCGTTCAGCCTGCCGATGTTCTCCCTCTCGCGCAGTATCCTGCTGTGCTTCGCCAGGAGTATCTCCTTGTCGCGGATATCGCCGTCGAGGTCCTTCCATAGACCGGCAAGCGGCTCTATGACAATATTGTAAAAAAGGGCGGCGGCTATGACGCTTATGGCGGCCCCGCCAAGTATTTTTTCCCTCGCCGTAATATTCTTCAGCATAACGGCCCCGTCCGCGGATTTATTTTAACGTGCATACAATCTCGAAATCGGCGAATTCCTTGTTTTTGAACGTCCTCTTATTCGCGAAATTTATCTTTACGTTTTCGAAGTATTCGGACCTCTCCAGCACGGGAAGGAGGTCGAACGCCCTGCTCAGCTCATTCGCCGTCCCGCGCAGCAGGATCCTGCTGTTGTCCTCGAATTCAAATAGAGTGAGCGAGACGTCTTCCGGCAGGATGGAATAAAGTTCGCGTATGACG
>CAZYBX010000131.1:0-4726 GCA_964645565.1 uncultured Planctomycetia bacterium
CCATAAACCGCTCTCCGGGCCCGTTATCGTCTTTTATCCGGATAATACTCAACCCTTACCGGAATTTTAACGCCTTTTCTATTTTTTCAACAAGTGTTTTTGCTTCGACGGGTTTTACGAGATAATCCACGACGCCCGCCTTATATGCCTTCAGCCGGTCCGTATATTTATCCAGCGCGGAGACGATAATGATCGGTATATTTTTGCCGATGGGGTCGTTATTCAGCATCTCGCAGGCGTCTATCCCTCCGACCGCCGGCATAAGGAAATCGAGCAATATAATATCCGGCATAAAGTTATTCACTTTCTGCATAATATCTTTTGCGTTCGGTAAAACCATAACTTCATATTGGCCCGTCTCTTCCAGATTTAATTTTGTTACCTTGAGGAAGTTTTCCTCATCGTCCACAACCAGCACCTTTTTCTTTTCCATATCGCGCCTCCGGTATGATCATCAGTGTAATACTGGATTATGCCTGATCGCACGGATCAAATAACCGCCGCCTAAATAAGCTTATTTACCGCCCCCATCAAAGGCGTGCCGTCTGAGGTCTTAACGCAATAGTCGTCCGCTCCCATTTTTCTCGCCTTCACCGCATCTACGGCGTCGACCGTTCCGGTTATAATAATAACCTTTGGGATATGCGGCGTTTTGGCTTCTTTTATACTGCG
Source organism: uncultured Planctomycetia bacterium (assembly GCA_964645565.1). GTDB lineage: Bacteria > Omnitrophota > Gorgyraeia > JAHIPI01 > JAHIPI01 > BS750m-G14. The sequence continues at coordinate 673 of CAZYBX010000131.1, forward strand.
GCATACCCCAAAACCATCCATGCCCGGAAGGATGGTGTCGACGATCACTAAATCCGGGTTTTCCGATTCTACTTTTTTTATGCCTTCTTCGCCGGATTCGGCCTCTGCGACCTCTTCGCAGCCCATTTTATGCAGGAATCTTCTGATGATCATCCTGTCTTGTTTATTATCGTCGATTATTAATATTTTTTTTCCCATACATCGCCCCCAGCCTAAGAATCAGGCCTTATCCATATCCGGATGCGGTAATTTATTTATGACGCGCCAGTAATAATTAAACCCGTCTATTACCTTTACGAATTCATCATAGTTGATCGGCTTCGGTATGTAGCTCGCCGCGCCGCCCCTATAGCTCCTGGCTATATCCTCTTCGTTCTTGGAGGATGTAAGCATAATCACGGGTATGAAATTATATTGAAGGTCTTGTTTCAGCCTCTCCAGGAGCTGAAAACCGTTAAGCTTGGGCAGTTTAATATCCAAAAGTATCAGATCGGGCACAGGGAATTTCTCTTTATCCGCATATTTTCCCTGATGATAGATAAAAGCGAGCGCCTCCTCTCCGTCATTGACGACATACATCTCATTCTTTAATTTAGAATTGGAAAATGCCCTTAAAGCTATCTTGACATCGGCATTATTATCCTCCACCAGAAGGATATTCATCGGCCTGTCATTTCTCTCGCTTAGATCCTCCGTCATACCCTTCTCCTTTCATGTTTATATGTTCCTGCTTTTTAAGCTCGACCTCCAAGGCATCCTGGTCAATATAGCCGTCTTCAACAAGCAATTCGCCTATCTTCTTCGACGTCTTCGACGTCTTCGAGACATCCCTGGGTATTGTAAAATAAAAAGTGGCTCCCTTGCCGACTTCGGATTCGACCCATATGTTGCCGCCGTGATCGTCGACAATCCGCTTGACTACGCTCAACCCGGCTCCGGTCCCTTCGTATTCCTCGGCGGTATGCAGCCGCCTGAAAATATCGAAGATCTCGTCATGGTACTTGGGGTCGATACCTATGCCGTTATCTTTTACGTAAAACTTGTGGAATTCTCCCGCGTCGGCGTAACCTATTTCTACGCGGGGTTTTTCTTTATTGTTTTTGGACGAAAACTTTACGGCGTTGTTAATGAGATTTTGAAATGCCTCGTTCATCTTTATGCGGTCGCACCTGACAATAGGCATATTCCCCTGAACATTCAGGTCCACCTTCTTTTCCTTCACGTCAAATCCTATACGTTTTATGACCGAATCTATCAAGGCGTTCATATCCACGTCTTCATACGGATTTTTGATTCTTGATATACGCGAAAGTTTAAGCAAATCCTCTATCAGCTGGTTCATCCGGTTTGCCCCTTCCCTGATCTCCCTTAAATAGTCTTTGCCCTCCTCATCAAGCTTGTCCTTGTAGTCCTCCTCGAGAAAGCTTGTGAAAGAAGAAACCCCCCTTAAGGGGGCTCTCAGGTCGTGGCTTGCCGTATAGACGAAGCTGTCCAGCTCTTTGTTGGCCTGTTCTAAAAGCCTTTTCTGTTCTTCCAGCTCGTCCTTTTTCGCCTCGAGGCTGGCCTTGGCCGCGGCCAGCTTATCGGCCATTATATTAAAAGACTGGGCCAGCTCTCCGATCTCATCTTTTGCGCCGACTTCCGCCCGCGCGGAAAGTTCGCCTTTGGCGATTATGCCGGTGACCTTAGTCAGCTCCCTGATAGGGCTGGATATCGAACGCGCCGTGACAACAGCCATAATAACGACCATTACCAAAAGCGCCAGGCCGACAACCGATAAAGTATCTCTTAATTTATGCGCCGAGGCCAATATTTCGGAAACATCCATCTTGACCACGATACCCAATCGGAATGAAGGCAGATATTCCCGGACTGCCAATGCCTTCTCGCCCCGATAATCGGTCACCATCCCCACTCCCGTCTTACCCTGAACGGCCTGCTGTATATCCAGGCCTTCCCGTGAACCGAAAGCTATCCTTTTCCTGAATGCCGCCTGGGGATCGAATCTCAGGGGAGCGATTACCACCGCATCCTTGCCGATTTGCGAAGCTATGATCGTCTCTCCTGTCCTGCCAAGACCCGTATAGTCCTTTACAAATCCAAAGAGCCCTTCGTTGCTCATCTCAAGCATAATCACTCCGAGGAGCTCGGCCCCTTTAAGGACCGGCGCGGCGATGAAGGCCGAGGACTTCTGGGTGCGCGGATTATACTCAAAATCGGATATATGCGTCTCCAGGGATTCCTTTGTATTTATGAAAGCCTCCGCCGACTCAGATTTCTCATATAACGCTATTTCGTAAAGAGACCTTTTCTCTTTGCTTCCTGCGGTCGAAAATACGATATTGCCCTCGGGGTTGACAAGAAAAAGATCCTCATAATCGCGCGACTTTTGGAAGTAGGAGAAAAACGGCCTGTACTCCTCGTCGAGCGCGTTATACTCGGCTGAATCAAAGCCTCCTTCTTTCGCATATGCCTCGTTGAACCTCTCCATGACCTCGATAATATCCGACCTGTAGGACAGGTCCGTCCCGTTATCTTTATTTTTTTGAAGGTATCCTTCGATCTGGCTGACCTTATTGCGGGCAACCGCGTATAAACTGTTCGCTATTTCCTCCTCCAGGATCTTTATCGATCTGGTATAGCTTATATAAGTGGCTATAAAGAGGGGGATGAGCGCGATAAATAAAAACCACGCGACAAATTTAGTGGTGATGGAAAGACTTCTTAAATTAAACATCGCCCGCCGCCCCTTTCAGTCGGAAGTCAGCATCCTTTTGTTCTTCAGCGTACCCATAGCGTCTTTCAGCTTATCCATATCTTTATTCATCGCCTCTTGTGCTTTTTCCATCTTGACCAACCGCTCTTCCAGCTCCGCCAATTTCCGCGCAAGATATTCTTCGCTTTTCTCGACTTGTACCAGCCCCCCCTTCCCCATCCTTTTTACTTCCGCGTCCTTAGGGACCAGGATTTGGAGGTCGCCTACCTTCTCTTTCTTCATCCCCGGAGGGACCGAGCCCTTTTCGCCGCCATCCCCCTGCGCGCGGGCCGGGCTTGCGCAACAAACAAGCGCCATAATTAAAATACAAGTTCTCTTCATTCTATCCGATCTGAACAAAAATGACTTCCGGGCTGTGAGCGCCTCTATCCCTTTATTAAAAATCCCACTCCTAAGATAATCAGCAGGAATGAAAACACTCTTATGATATTTTGATACGTCCTGTCGCTCAAATGTCTTTTTCCCTTATCTACGGCGTAGGATAAAGACCAATACCAGCCCACATCCGCGATCCAATGTCCCAATGTAAGGACCGCCACCCCCGTGATGCCGAATAACAACGACCTTATCACAGTGGAGACGCCTATAGTAGCCCACCATATTAAAAATCCGGGGCTTATAGCGCTAAAAAAGAGGCCGCCGATAAACAGGCCTTTCTTAAAGGTTACGCCGGTCTTTTCGCGCATCACTTTCATTCTGGAGGCATATGAGATGAGCAGCGCCCCCATAAGGGCAAGAGCCGCTCCTCCTGCGACCGTTACCAAGCGTAAAAAACGCTCGGAATCAAGAAACTTTTGAAGTCCCGATAGTATCGCCAGGATAATAAGGAATTCAAGGAACATGTGGCCCGCTATTATCTTGAGGCCGGCATATCTATTTGATTTTAAGACTTCCGATACCGTAAACAATGTCAGCGGCCCGGGGATCATGGCCCCGGAGATGCCGATCGTAAAACCCGTAAAAAGCAAAAGGATCAGATCCATGGCTTGCGATCCCATCCCGAGGCGGATGCGCAGGTCATCTCGATTCCAGCGATTTTTTTAATGTAGAAAGCTTTTCCAGCTCTTCATTTATCTCCGAGTTCAGCTTTTTATAATAGACCTTTAATACCGCCAGATGCAGCTCGGTGCTGGGTTCCAGCGCCTGGCCCATGTCATCCAGGCTTTTTATATTCAATTCGTTTGTTTGTTTGATTTTATTTAACCAATCCATGAGGTAACCGACGGGCTTCTCTTCCAGTTGTCTTTCTTTTATGGTATTGAATATGCTGACCATAAA